>NZ_JAQGFU010000210.1:0-6969 GCF_030078455.1 Klebsiella sp. Ech2A
CCCCGGGGGGGTTTAACCCACGGGCTGCCGTTGTAGCTCCACCAGTAGCGTAACGCGAACAGGCTGACCGACACGACCACCGCCGCAATATGCAGATACAGCACTGCGGTAAACAGATTCATACGCCAACCTTCTTATCCATAGCCGGAAAACGTCCTAACGTCAGGCGGTCGTTATCGCCGTAATCGCGGCAGGTCACCACGTCGAGATATCCCGCATCGTGGAACAGGCCGCGCACCGCGGCGCCCTGCTTCCAGCCGTGCTCCAGCAGCATTAAGCCGTCAGGGGTCAGGAAGCGACGTCCTTCGCGAATGATATGTGCCAGATCGGCAAGGCCGCTATCGGCGGCAACAAGCGCCGTTTTCGGCTCGAAGCGAACGTCGCCCTGCGCAAGATGCGGGTCGGTTTCGTCGATATAGGGCGGGTTGCTGACGATAATTTCAAACTGCTGGCCCGCCAGCGCGCTGAACCAGTTGCTCTGCAGCACCGTCACGTTGGTGATGGCAAGCTGAGCCGCGTTGCGCGCGGCTAGCGCGGCGGCGTCGGGCATAAAATCGACCGCCGTCACCCGACAGTCTGGACGCTCGCTGGCCAGCGCCAGCGCAATCGCGCCGGTGCCGGTGCCTAAATCGAGGATCCGACACGGCGTCGCCGGCAGCCGCGCCAGCGCCTGCTCGACGAGACACTCGGTGTCCGGACGCGGGATCAGGGTTGCCGGCGACACCAGCAGCGGCAGCGACCAGAATTCGCGCTGACCGACCAGATGCGCGATCGGTTCGCCGCGCTGGCGGCGGCTCAGCAGCGTCTCAGCTCGGCCAGCTGGCCGTCGGTCAGCGCCGTTTCGCCAAAGGCGAGGAGGTAAGTCCGCGCCCTGCCGGTCACGTGTCCCAGCAGGATCCCCGCGTCGCGGCGCGGGCTTTCGCTGTCGCTCAGTCGGGCAATCGCCTGCGTCAGCCACTGTTGAAAAATCATCATTCCTGCTCGGAAAGCGCTGCCAGCTGATCGGCCTGGTACTCCTGGACAATCGGCTCAATGAGCATATCCAGCTTACCTTCCATCGTTTCATCCAGGCGGTAGAGCGTCAGGTTGATGCGGTGGTCGGTCACGCGGCCCTGCGGGAAGTTATAGGTACGGTTACGATCGCTACGATCGCCGCTGCCCAGCAGGTTGCGTCGGGTAGACGCTTCCGCCTGCTGGCGCTTGGCCACTTCGGCGGCGCGAATGCGCGAGCCCAGCACCGACAGCGCCTTGGCCTTGTTCTTGTGCTGAGAGCGTTCGTCCTGACACTCAACGACGATACCGGTCGGCAAGTGGGTAATACGAATAGCGGAATCGGTGGTGTTAACGTGCTGCCCGCCCGCTCCAGAGGAACGGAAGGTGTCGATACGCAGGTCGGCCGGGTTGATGTCCGGCATTTCGGCTTCCGGCAGCTCCGGCATCACCGCGACGGTACAGGCGGAGGTGTGGATACGCCCCTGCGATTCGGTCGCCGGTACGCGCTGCACGCGGTGGCCGCCGGACTCGAACTTCAGCCGGCCGTAGACGCCGTCGCCGCTGATTTTGGCAATCACTTCTTTATAACCGCCGTGCTCGCCTTCGTTGGCGCTGAGGATCTCAACGCGCCAGCGGCGGGCTTCCGCGTAGCGGCTGTACATGCGGAACAGATCCCCGGCAAACAGCGCCGCTTCGTCTCCGCCGGTACCGGCGCGGACTTCGACAAAGGCGTTACGCTCATCGTCGGGATCTTTCGGCAGCAGCAGAACCTGCAGCTGCTGCTCCATCTCTTCGCTCTTATCTTTCGCGTCGCGCAGCTCTTCCTGCGCCATTTCGCGCATCTCCGGATCGTCGAGCATCATCTGCGCGGTTTCAATATCATCCTGCACCTGACGCCATTCGGTATAACAGCGTGCAACGTCGCTCAGCTGCGCGTACTCGCGCGACAGCGCGCGGAATCGATCCTGATCGGCGATGGTCGCAGCATCCCCCAGCAGCGCCTGAACTTCCTCATGGCGTTCGTACAGAGCTTCCAGTTTGGCAACAATAGAAGGCTTCATAGGTGTGAATTAACCCTGTCCTGAAAAAAGAGAGAAATGGCGCTATTCCAGCCCGAGGCTGTTGCGCAGAATATGCAGGCGTTCATCGTCCCCGTCACGGGCAGCCTGCTGAAGAGATTTGGTTGGCGCGTGGATCAGGCGGTTGGTCAGCTTACGCGCCAGGTCCTGCATGATTTCCTGGGCATCACCGCCCTGCTCCAGCGCCGCCAGCGCTTTCAGCGTCAGCTCCTCGCGGACCTGTTCGGACTGGGAGCGATATTCGCGGATAGTCTCGCTGGCGCTCTGGGCGCGCAGCCAGGCCATAAATTCGCTGGTTTCCTGCTCGACGATCGATTCCGCCTGTACCGCGGCGGCTTTACGCTGCGCCAGGTTGTGCTGAATGATGTTTTGCAGGTCGTCGACGCTGTAGAGATAGGCGTTCGCCAGCTTGCCCACTTCCGGCTCAACGTCGCGGGGCACCGCGATATCGACCAGCAGCATCGGCTGATTGCGGCGCGCCTTCAGCGCACGCTCCACCATCCCTTTGCCAATAATCGGCAGCGGGCTGGCGGTGGAAGTAATAATGATATCGGCCTCTTTCAGCCGCTCATCGATGTCGCTCAGGGCGATAACCTCCGCGCCGACCTCATCCGCCAGCGCCTGGGCGCGTTCGCGGGTGCGGTTGGCAATAACCATTTTGCGCACGTGGTGCTCCCGCAGATGGCGGGCCACCAGCTCGATGGTCTCCCCGGCGCCGACCAGCAGCACGGTCACGCTGGAGAGCGATTCAAAGATTTGTCGCGCCAGCGTACAGGCGGCGAACGCAACAGAGACCGCGCTGGCGCCGATGTCCGTTTCGGTGCGCACGCGCTTAGCCACGGAGAACGACTTCTGGAACATGCGCTCCAGCTCGCTGACGTTGAGATGTCCGCGGCTGGAGTCCGCAAAGGCTTTTTTAACCTGGCCGAGGATCTGCGGTTCGCCGAGCACCAGCGAATCCAGGCCGCTGGCGACGCGCATCAGATGGCTGACCGCATCGTTATCCTGGTGCCAGTAGAGGCTGTTTCGCAGATCGTCTTCATTAAGATGGTGGTAATCACACAGCCAGCGGATGAGCACTTCCTGCAGATTATCCTGCTCCTCAACGCTGAGATAGAGCTCCGTGCGGTTACAGGTCGACAGCACCACACCTCCCTGCACCATTGGCTGAGCCAGCAAGCTCTCCAGCGCCTCATCGAGCGTGTCCGGCGAAAACGTTACGCGTTCTCGCAGCGCTACCGGAGCTGTTTTGTGATTAATGCCAAGAGCTAAAAGGGTCATTGTGAGGGAGTAGTACCAGCGTTGCTAAGGTTAGTCTGAGCGCATCATACAGGATGCGCGGAATCAATAAAAGAGACGCTCCCCTTTTGGAGTAATAGCCAATGCGTAACAGCCACTAACGGTAATTTTTTGATTTCAGACAATTTGAACGTAGACGCTACCGCCGGGCAACGCTAGCATTAAGAGTTATAATTGTAACCCGCTACACAAATCGTGTGCGTATTCACCCTTCGCCGGATTTCACTGTAGACATCAAGGATTTGTCATCATTATGAATCGACTGCTCCGCCTGTTGCCCCTGGCAAGCCTGGTCCTGACCGCCTGTACCCTCAACGCCCCGAAAGGCCCCGGTAAAAGCCCGGACTCACCGCAGTGGCGTCAGCACCAGCAGGATGTCCGCAATCTTAGCCAGTTCCAGACCCGCGGCGCCTTTGCCTGGCTTTCCGATGAGCAAAAGGTTTACGCCCGTTTCTTCTGGCAGCAGACCGGTGAGGATCGCTATCGCCTGCTGCTGACCAACCCGCTGGGCAGTACCGAGCTGTCGCTGACCGCGCAGCCGGGCAGCGTGACGCTGATTGATAACAAGGGTCAGACCTACACCGCAACCGACGCGGAAGAGATGATTGGCCGCCTGACCGGGATGCCCATCCCGCTGAACAGCCTGCGCCAGTGGATCGTCGGCCTGCCGGGCGATGCCACCGATTATACCCTCGATCAGCAGTATCGTCTGAGCACCCTCAACTATACGCAAAACGGCAAAACCTGGCGCGTCACTTACGGCGGATATACCAGCGATACCACGCCATCGCTGCCGGCCAATATGGAGCTCAGCAACGGCAGTCAGCGCATCAAGCTGAAAATGGATAACTGGATTGTGAAATGATGACCCGCTGGCCCTCTCCCGCGAAGCTGAACCTGTTTTTGTATATAACCGGGCAGCGCGCCGACGGTTATCACCAGCTGCAGACGCTGTTCCAGTTTCTCGACTATGGCGATACGTTAACCATTGAGGCGCGCGACGACGGCGAGCTGCGTCTGCTGACGCCGGTGGACGGCGTGCCGAATGAAGAGAATTTGATTATTCGCGCCGCCAGGCTGCTGATGCAGGCGGCGGCAGAACGCGGGCGGCTGCCATCCGGCAGCGGTGCCGATATCAGCATTGAGAAGCGCCTGCCGATGGGCGGCGGGCTGGGCGGCGGCTCGTCCAACGCCGCCACGGTGCTGGTGGCGCTGAATCAGCTTTGGGGCTGCGGGCTATCGGAAGACCAGCTGGCGACGCTTGGGCTGCAGCTCGGCGCCGATGTACCGGTTTTCGTCCGCGGCCATGCGGCCTTTGCCGAAGGCATTGGCGAAATTCTGACCCCGGTCGAACCGCCGGAAAAGTGGTACCTCGTCGCTCACCCCGGGGTCAGTATTCCGACTCCGGTCATCTTTCGCGACCCCGAGCTACCACGAGACACCCCAATCAGGCCAATAAATACGTTGCTAAAATGTGAATTTCGCAATGATTGCGAGGTTATCGCAAGAAAACGTTTTCGCGAGGTTGATGCGGCGCTTTCCTGGCTGTTAGAATATGCGCCGTCGCGCCTGACTGGCACAGGAGCGTGTGTCTTTGCTGAATTTGACACCGAATCTGCCGCTCGTCAGGTGCTGGAGAAAGCCCCGGAATGGCTACAAGGCTTTGTTGCGCGAGGAGTTAACATCTCGCCGCTCAGGCTAGCCCTACCCTAAGTTGCTCCGTTTTAAACGTGAGTAACGATAAGTACGCCGGGCAAATTGAGTTACGGTGACAACGTCACCCTGTTCCAGACGTTGCATCGTTCTCTTTAAATACACCGCCTGGATGGAACGGCGCCGCCGCACGGTTTTTGGCCCTTTTCATCCACCACTGGACGCATGCCTGAGGTTCTTCTCGTGCCTGATATGAAGCTTTTTGCTGGTAACGCCACCCCGGAACTAGCACAACGTATTGCCAACCGCCTGTACACTTCTCTTGGCGACGCCGCTGTAGGTCGTTTTAGCGACGGCGAAGTCAGCGTACAAATCAATGAAAACGTACGCGGTGGTGATATTTTCATCATCCAGTCCACTTGTGCTCCCACCAACGACAACCTGATGGAACTGGTTGTTATGGTTGATGCCCTGCGTCGCGCTTCGGCGGGTCGTATCACCGCTGTTATTCCTTACTTCGGCTATGCTCGTCAGGACCGCCGCGTTCGTTCCGCCCGTGTGCCAATTACTGCTAAAGTGGTTGCGGACTTCCTGTCCAGCGTTGGCGTTGACCGCGTGCTGACCGTTGACCTGCACGCTGAACAGATCCAAGGCTTCTTCGACGTTCCGGTTGATAACGTATTCGGCAGCCCAATCCTGCTGGAAGATATGCTGCAGCTGAATCTGGATAACCCAATCGTGGTTTCTCCGGACATCGGCGGCGTCGTGCGCGCCCGCGCTATCGCCAAACTGCTGAACGATACCGATATGGCCATCATCGACAAACGTCGTCCGCGCGCTAACGTCTCCCAGGTGATGCATATCATCGGCGACGTGGCAGGCCGCGACTGCGTCATGGTTGACGACATGATCGATACCGGCGGCACGCTGTGCAAAGCAGCAGAAGCGCTGAAAGAACGTGGTGCGAAACGCGTCTTTGCTTACGCCACACACCCGATTTTCTCCGGCAACGCTATCCAGAACATTAAAAACTCTGTGATTGATGAATTCGTCGTCTGCGATACCATCCCGCTGGCGCCAGAAATCAAAGCCCTGGAAAAAGTTCGTACCCTGACGCTGTCCGGTATGCTGGCAGAAGCGATTCGTCGTATCAGCAACGAAGAATCTATCTCTGCTATGTTCGAGCATTAATCGAGCCCGGCCAAAGAAACCCGCTGAGGCGGGTTTTTTTGTCTCTTAACCCAATTTGTATGACCATTGCCTCCTTCACCTGCCATATTAGTTGACAGATGATGCGCCCATGGATGAAACATTATCGTGAACAGATTATTTTCCCCACACGTGATGCCTTTCCGCGCCCTCATCGACGCTTGCTGGAAAGAAAAATATACCTTTTCGCGCTTCACTCGCGACCTGATTGCCGGGATAACGGTGGGGATTATTGCGATCCCGCTGGCAATGGCGCTGGCAATTGGCAGTGGCGTAGCGCCGCAGTACGGACTCTATACCTCCGCCGTCGCCGGGATCATCATCGCCCTGACCGGCGGCTCGCGCTTTAGCGTTTCCGGGCCGACCGCCGCCTTTGTGGTGATCCTCTACCCGGTATCGCAGCAGTTTGGCCTCGCCGGGCTGCTGGTCGCGACGCTGATGTCCGGCATTTTTTTAATTCTCTTCGGCCTCGCCCGCTTCGGCCGGCTGATTGAATATATCCCGCTCTCGGTGACCCTCGGGTTCACCTCAGGTATCGGTATTACTATCGGTACCATGCAGATTAAGGACTTCCTTGGCCTGCAGATGGCGCACGTGCCGGAGCACTACCTGCAGAAAGTCTCCGCGCTGATTATGGCGCTGCCGACGATCAACGTTGGCGACGCCGCGATTGGCATCGTGACGCTCGCTATTCTGATCCTCTGGCCGCGCCTTGGGATCCGCCTGCCGGGCCATC
>NZ_JAQGFU010000211.1:0-6889 GCF_030078455.1 Klebsiella sp. Ech2A
CGGCCCACGGCCTGAGCGCCAGCTCCGCCGCCTGCTCCTCGCGCGCAATCAGCGCCTCGGTGCGGCGGCACAGGTCGTCATCGCCCAGCAGGGCCGCCAGCTGACGCAGGGCGTCGGAGGTCGCACGGATTCCGTAGAAGCTGCCTTCGAACCACGGAGTACCGTAGCGCTGCTCCAGCGCTCTGGCGACGTTGATTAGCGCCCGCGAGCAGACCAGCATATTGGCCTGCGCCCGGTGCATAGTCTGGATTTCGGCGAAGCGGCCGTCGCCGGAGAGGCTGCCGAGCACGCGGATCCCCAGCTCATCGAGCAGCGGCTGAATGTGCCAGAACTCCCCGGCAATATTAAATTCGCCGATCAGGCCAACATCGTGGCGATGCTCCGGGGCGAACGGGGATGCCTCCGGCCAGGGGGCCGGTTCGCGCTGGCCGATAACCCGCTTGACCATCACCTCGCCGGCCAGCCGGTTGCCGAGGTTTTTGCTGCCGTAAAAACCGGCGGCGTCGATGGCGATAACCGGCACGCCGGTGGCGGTCTGCGCGGCCTGGCAAACCGCCTCCAGGTCGTCGCCCTCCATTGCCGGCACGCAGGTGTTGTAGATAAAGACCGCCGCCGGGCGGTAGCGGGTGACGATATGGCGAACCGCGTGAAACAGGCGGCGTTCGCCGCGGCCCATGATCACATCCTGCTCATTAAGATCGGTGGTGAACCCCAGCCGGTTAATAGTCGGCCCGGAGCTCATGCTGCCGCGGTTATCCCATGAGCTGCCGGCGCAGCCGATGGGGCCATGCACCAGATGCGCCACGTCGGCGATGGGCAGCAGGGTTATCTGGGCGCCGTCGAACGCGCAGCCGCCGGCGGTGGCGCCGGGTTTTGGCGCGCTGCAGCCGGACTTCTGTTTATGGTTATGTTCGCAGGCAGGCTCATCCAGCAGCGCCAGAATTTCATTTCCCTTCATAGTGACCTCGTTGACCGTGGGGGATGATGGTAGAAATGCAATTCGCGATCCACGAGATGGACATTGATTTTTAACGAGAAAGTCTTGTTAGCTTTGCGACAAAGCCCACAATGGGACGAGAATGTTGTGGATCGTGGCGCGGGGGCGAGAAAAAAAAGCCCGCGGGGTCAGCGGGCAACGGGCAAATAACAGGGGTTAAAAGACGCGCTCCTGCAGCGGGTTATCCCTGTGAAGTCGCTTCGCCAGCCACGGCGGCAGGCGCCCGGCCAGCAGGGTGTTGATGGCCTCGCACTGGGCCTGAATAGCGGTGCCGGGCGGCGCTTTCATCGGATGGATCTGGTGGCGGATCAGCCTGGCGGCGGCGGGACCGCCGATCTCCTGGCAGAACAGCAGCTGGCAATCGTCAACCAGCCGGGCGCGCACTTCGCTGGCCTCCTGGCGGTCCGGCGCTGACGGATAGCGGCGCAGATCGTGCAGCCAGCCGCCTTGCTCATCGAAGGCATAGACAAAGAACAGGCGCCCCTGGCCGAAGTGGCCGTTAATGAGCAGGCCGTCCTGAGAGCAAAATGCGGCCAGCAGCTGCGGCGTCCGCTGCGCGGGGCGGGCGATGCGCAGATGAACGGGCAGCGCGCCCCGCAGGCAGGCCATCACCCGCGACCAGCGGGCGGGGGACATCACGGCGGTGGTTGACGGAAAGGCGGCGGCGAGGCGCGGCTGCGTTAAGGTGGCCAGGCGCTCCGGGGTCAGGGTCTCGCCGCTTTCCTGCGCCAGCCAGTCTAAGATTTGCGCCGGCGGCAGATCCGGCAGCGTCTGGAACAGCGCCAGCAGGCGCCAGAAAAGGGTATCGTTGTCGGACATTACCGGCTCCTTATATCAGCGTAGTGCGGGTGGCCCGCAGGCTTATCGGGAAAGTGGGCCGCTCCGGCTGCGGGCTCACGTAGTAGCGTCCGCCTCCTTCCAGCGAGATTGCGCCGCCCCAGCGGTCAACGTCGTTATGCTCAATCTGTATTACCCGCGCCTCCAGATCCCGCCTGGCGATATAGGCATACAGATCCGCGCCGCGCTCACGAAAAATCACGATGGGCATAGGCCCCTCCAGGCCCCGCTTGCGCGGGGCGGCTAATGGTTAACGGACGAGGTCGAAGCTATAGTCGGTTTTGCCTAACCGGCTGGTGTCGTTGTCCAGCTTCTCCAGCACGGCGTTCACCAGCGTCGTGACGATGTTCATCGCGCCTTCATAGCCCCAGGTGGTCTGGCGGTGCAGGTGGTGACGGTCGAACAGCGGAAAGCCGAGGCGAATAAGCGGGACTTCAAAGGCTTTTCCCTTCGCCAGGGTGTCGCGCTGAATAAATTTGCCGTAGGAGTTGCCTATCATAAAGTCCGGCTGGCGGGTGAACATCAGCGAACGGAAGTGCCACAAATCGCAGTTGATGAACACTTCGCTGTCGCGGCCGTAGGGCGAGGCCTCCAGCATTTTCTTCATCGCCTTCAGCCAGCGCTTGTTGGCGTTATGGCTGAGGATAACCGTCGGCTCGCAGCCGAGCTCCAGCAGGAAGCGGGTCAGCCCCATCACAAAGTCAGGGTCGCCGTAGAGGCCAAATTTCTTGCCATGCAGCCAGGTGTGGGAGTCGAGCATCATGTCGACCAGCCGCCCGCGCTCAAGGGTGAGGGCGTCGGCAATCGGCTTGCCGCTGAGCTGGCTGACGGCCATCAGCAGCTCGTCGGTGGCGGCTAACCCCAGCGGGATCGCCACCTCGGTCGCCGGCTGGCTCCACATCTCCTGCACCACTTTTTTGCTTTTCAGCAGCTGCCACGGCTGCAGGAGCAGCGTATCGATGGCGTCCGGGGCCTCCTTCATCTCCTGCTGGGTGGTGCCGCCGGCATACATTCGATAGTGACCGTCGGCGGGGGTATCAAGGACCTCCGATGGGTCGGAGAGCAGGCTGCACGGCACCGCCATCTGCGCCATCATCCGCTTCAGCACGCGGAAGTTGCCGAGATAGGTCTCAAAGCCGGTGACCAGGTTGAGCTTTTGCAGCTTGCCCGGCTGCCCCTCATAGCCGGCGGTAAAGGTTTTGGCGAACCCTTCGAACATATTGTCCCAGCCGGTGACGTGGCTGCCGATAAAGCTTGGCGTATGGGCGTGCGGCACGGCGATGCTACTATCAACAAAACCGTCCTTTTTGGCGTTGGCGATAAACGCCTGCAGATCGTCGCCGATAACCTCCGCCATGCAGGTGGTGGAGACCGCGATGATCTCCGGTTTGTAGAGCGCGCTGGCGTTCTGCAGCCCGAGATTCATATTGCTGTTGCCGCCGAAGACCGCCGCGTCTTCGGTCATCGAATCGGACACGCAGGCGATCGGCTCTTTGAAATGGCGGTTAAAGTAGGTGCGAAAATAGGCCACGCACCCCTGGGAGCCGTGAACGTAGGGCAGGGTGTTGGCAAACCCCAGCGAGCAGAGCACCGCCCCGAGGGGCTGACAGGCTTTCGCCGGGTCAACGGTCAGCGCCTCGCGCTGAAAGTTCAGCGCTTCATATTCGGCGGTGGTGGTCCAGGCGAAAACCTCCTGCACGCGCTGCGCATCGTGCGCTTCTTCCAGTACCCGCTTGCTGCGGAACATCTCCTGGTATTCGTCCTGTTCAAATAGCGGATAACAGCTATCAATCTTATCAATCGTTTGGCTCATGGTGTTCTCCTCCCGCGCCACAAATCGGTGAACTAACGGGACAGTAAATGGGCAATCACGCAGACTTCAGCCATGGGGCGATCAGTTCGTTCCACGCCGGGTTGTTTAGGGTCATATCCATATCGCGGGCAAAAATGGCGAAACCATCGTAGCCGTGATACGGGCCGGAGTAGTCCCACGAGTGCATCTGGCGGAACGGAACCCCCATTTTCTGGAAGATATATTTCTCCTTGATCCCGGAGCCGATAAGGTCGGGCTTCAGCGCTTTGACAAACGCCTCCAGCTCGTAGCTGCTGGCGTCATCGAACAGCAGGGTGCCTTCCTTGAGGTCCGGCAGGGTGCGGTCGTAGTCGTCGTTATGGGCAAACTCATAGCCGGCGGCGACGATCTCCATGCCGAGATCTTCGTAGGCGCCAACGACGTGCCGCGGGCGCAGGCCGCCCATATAGAGCAGCACCTTGCGCCCCTCCAGCCGCGGGCGATATTTGGCGATAATCGCCGCCATTTGCCCCTCGTATTTGGCGATGACCTTCTCAGCGTTAGCGCGAATGACGTCGTCAAACTGGTCGGCAATTTTGCGCAGCGATTCGGCGATTTTGGTCGGGCCGAAGAAGTTGTACTCCATCCACGGGATCTGATGCTTTTCCTCCATGTGCCGGGCGATGTAGTTCATCGAACGGTAGCAGTGGACCAGATTCAGCTTAACGAAAGGGGTGTTCTCCATCTCAACCAGGGTGCCGTCCCCTGACCACTGAGCGACCACCCGCAGCCCCATCTCTTCGAGCAGTATGCGCGAGGCCCAGGCGTCGCCGCCGATGTTGTAATCGCCGATGATCGCCACGTCGTAAGGGGTGGAGGCAAACGGCTGCCCCTCACGATTATTGAGCACCCAGTCGCGAACCACGTCGTTGGCGATATGGTGCCCCAGCGACTGCGATACGCCGCGAAATCCTTCGCAGCGCACCGGGATCACCGGCTTATCCAGCGCCTTGCTGCTGGCGTTGGCGACCGCGCTGATATCGTCGCCGATAAGCCCCACCGGGCACTCCGACTGGATGGTGATGCCCTTGGTGAGCGGGAACAGCAGCTCCATCTCTTCAATCAGCTTAGTGAGCTTTTTATCGCCGCCGAAGACGATGTCGCGCTCCTGAAAATCGGAGGTGAAGTTGAGGGTACCGAAGCTGTCGACGCCGCTGACCCCGGTGAAGTAGTTGCGACGCCCGGCGCGCGAGTACTGCCCGCAGCCGACCGGCCCGTGGGAGATATGGGCCATATCCTTAATGGGCCCGAATACCACCCCTTTGGAGCCGGCGTAGGCGCAGCCGCGCACGGTCATCACCCCTGGCTGCGATTTACGGTTAGAGATAATGCACTTGCCGACGCTCTCCATTTGCGGATCGCTGACCATCATGTGCTTTCTGCGCTCTTTACGCGCGGTTTCGGGAAAGACTTCCAGGACCTCCTGGATTAGCGCGAGATTACGTTCGCCTGTTGCGTTGGTCATGATGATTGTCCTGTGCTCAGGCCGCGTTTTCTTCGGCGGCGGTTTTACCAATGATGCTGGCGTCTTCTTCTTCCATGATGCCGAACTCCATCAGCAGCGACTCCAGTTCATCCATGGTGCAGGGCGTCGGCACCACCTTCATGGTGTTGTTGACGATCTTGTTGGCCAGAGTGCGGTACTCGTTGGCCTGCTGGCAGTTCGGGTCGTACTCGATAACCGTCATCCGGCGGATTTCCGCGCGCTGCACGATGTTGTCGCGCGGCACGAAGTGGATCATCTGGGTGCCGAGCTTCTCCGCCAGCGCCACGATCAGCTCATCTTCCCGGTCGGTCTGACGCGAGTTACAGATCAGGCCGCCGAGGCGGACCTTGCCGGATTTGGCGTACTTAACGATGCCCTTGGAGATGTTGTTGGCGGCGTACATCGCCATCATTTCGCCGGAGCAGACGATGTAGATCTCCTGGGCCTTATTTTCACGGATCGGCATCGCGAAGCCGCCGCAGACCACGTCCCCGAGCACGTCATAGAACACGAAGTCGAGATCGTCCTCGTAGGCGCCTTCCTCCTCGAGGAAGTTGATTGCGGTAATCACCCCGCGCCCCGCGCAACCGACGCCTGGTTCCGGGCCGCCAGATTCCGCGCAGCGCACGTCGCCGTAGCCGATTTGCAGGACATCTTCGAGCTCGAGGTCCTCCACCGAGCCCACTTCCGCGGCCATCTCCATAATGGTGTTCTGTGCTTTAGCGTGCAGGATCAGGCGGGTGGAGTCCGCCTTCGGATCGCAGCCGACGATCATCACTTTCTTACCCATCTCCGCCAGGGCAGCGACGAGGTTCTGGGTGGTGGTGGATTTGCCGATACCGCCTTTACCGTAGATAGCGCATTGACGCATGGTCATGGTGACTTCTCCTGTTGTTGAGTGTTTGCCACCAGATAAGTGCAGGGAACATACCAGCCGTGCCAATCAGGTTAACAAATTGATAAATAGCGGGTTAAATTTTTTCGACCGCGGTAGCCGTAAAACAAAACGGCACAATAGAGCCACCAAATGTGCGAAACAGAACAATTCCGCTCAGCCAGCCACTAAGAGGGCGATTTGTCGGCTGTTCAACAGCTTGTCGCGCATTGTGTCTTATTCCGCGCAATCTCTTCGCGTCATCGCGCGCTGCGTGTCTCGTAATCCTTTGAATTAACACAAACTATTCTGCTAAACGCGAGCTGGCACGGGCCGTGCTTGAGGCACAGACAGGGTTTGCCGCCAGCTGATGCGGCGAAGATGCCTCTCACCTTCGAGGAATGAACAATTTCGAGGAATGAACAATGTCCGGAAAAATGAAAACAATGGATGGCAACGCCGCGGCGGCCTGGATCTCCTACGCCTTTACCGATGTGGCGGCTATCTATCCGATCACGCCCTCCACGCCGATGGCGGAAAACGTCGATGAATGGGCGGCGCAGGGGAAAAAGAACCTGTTTGGCCAGCCGGTGCGCTTAATGGAGATGCAATCGGAAGCCGGCGCCGCGGGGGCGGTGCACGGGGCGCTGCAGGCCGGGGCACTCACCACCACCTATACCGCGTCGCAGGGGCTGCTGCTGATGATCCCCAACCTCTACAAAATTGCCGGTGAGCTGCTGCCGGGGGTTTTTCACGTCAGCGCCCGGGCGCTGGCGACCAACTCGCTCAATATCTTCGGCGATCATCAGGACGTGATGGCGGTTCGCCAGACCGGCTGCGCGA
>NZ_JAQGFU010000212.1:0-6888 GCF_030078455.1 Klebsiella sp. Ech2A
GGCCCGCGGGGGCGGTGGGCTGGGAGCTGGCGGGGGTGACGATGGCGGTGCTCGGCGGCGTCAATATCCTCGGCGGCTCCGGCAGCATGGTGGGGGTGATTATTGCCGCCTTCCTGATGGGGCTGGTGACCTTTGGCCTGAGCCTGCTCAACGTACCGGGCATCGTGATGTCGATAATCATCGGCGCCATGCTGATCGCGGTGATTTCGCTGCCGATTATCGCCCGGCGGGTGCTGCAGCGAAGACATTAGCCCTTCGCCTGACGGTGGGGGGAACGGGATTTCATTCACAGGAGAGTTATCATGAGCTTTATGTTGGCATTGCCGAAAATCAGCCTGCACGGCGCGGGCGCCATTGGCGATATGGTCAATCTGGTCGCCGCTAAAGAGTGGGGCAAAGCGCTGATCGTCACCGACGGTCAGCTGGTGAAGCTGGGCCTGCTGGACAGCCTGTTTGCCGCGCTCGACGCGCACCAGATGTCCTGGCACCTGTTTGACGAGGTGTTCCCGAACCCCACCGAAGCGCTGGTGCATCAAGGCATTACCGCCTTCCACGATGCGCAGTGCGATTACATTATCGCCTTTGGCGGCGGCAGCCCCATCGATACCGCGAAAGCGGTTAAAATCCTCACCGCCAACCCGGCCCCTTCCACCGCCTATTCCGGCGTCGGTAAGGTGAAAAACGCCGGCGTCCCGCTGGTGGCGATAAACACCACCGCCGGAACGGCGGCGGAGATGACCAGCAATGCGGTCATCATCGACTCCGCGCGCCGGGTAAAAGAGGTGATTATCGATCCGAATATTATTCCGGACATCGCCGTCGATGACGCCAGCGTGATGCTGGACATCCCGGCCTCCATCACCGCGGCCACCGGAATGGACGCCCTGACCCACGCTATCGAAGCCTTCGTCTCGGTCGGCGCCCACCCGCTCACCGATGCCAACGCCCTGGAGGCCATTCGGCTGATTAATCTGTGGCTGCCGAAAGCCGTCGACGACGGGCACAACCTTGAGGTGCGCGAGCAGATGGCGTTTGGTCAGTATCTGGCGGGCATGGCGTTCAACAGCGCCGGTCTCGGCCTGGTCCATGCGCTGGCCCATCAGCCTGGCGCGACCCACAATCTGCCCCACGGCGTATGCAACGCCATCCTGCTGCCGATCATCGAAAACTTTAACCGCCCGAACGCCGTTGCCCGCTTTGCCCGCGTGGCGCAGGCGATGGGCGTCGAGACCCGCGGCATGAGCGATGAGGCTGCCAGCATGGCGGCAATCGAGGCGATTCGCGCCCTGAGCAAACGCGTCGGCATTCCGCAGGGCTTCAGCCAGCTTGGGGTGACCAAAGCCGACATCGAAGGCTGGCTGGACAAGGCCCTCGCCGACCCGTGCGCGCCGTGCAATCCGCGAACCGCCAGCCGCGAGCAGGTGCGCGAGCTCTATCTGGAGGCGTTATGATCCGCAAGGCGTTTGTGATGCAGGTGAATCCCGACGCGCACGAAGAGTATGAGCGTCGACATTCGCCAATTTGGCCGGAGCTGGAGGCGGTTCTGAAGGCGCACGGCGCGCACCGCTACGCAATCTATCTCGATAAAGCGCGCAGCCTGCTGTTCGCCACGGTGGAGATTGAATCTGAAGCCCGCTGGAACGCGGTCGCCGAAACCGAGGTCTGCCAGCGCTGGTGGCGGCATATGCGCGACGTCATGCCGGCAAATGCCGATAACAGCCCGCTTAGCGCCGAGCTGAAGCCGGTATTCTATCTGGATTAAATCCCCGGCGGTCCCGCCGGAACAGGTTTAGCGGGGCCGCTTTTACGCTCTTCAGAAGAAGTATTTAAAGCGCACGCGCGCGCCGTAGCGATCGTCGTCATCGCTCTTATTGGCCTGCACATCGCTATCAAGAATGGAGTAGTAGGCCCCGAGATAGATATTAAAGTTCTGCATATTCATCACGTTCGGGATTTGATACGAGGCGTGGAAGGTATGAATATTGTAGGTCCCCTCATCCTTAATCCAGCAGTCGTTATCGCAGATCACCCCGGCGTAGTCGTTGATTTTATTATGAGCGTAGATATAGCCCAGCTCAAAGCGCTGCCATAGCGCATTAACCCCGGCGGTGAAGTCTTTTTCATTGTTGGCATCCATATACGCGGTGTTGACGTTCACCACCACCCCATCGGCCGGATTGGTTTTCAGGCCGTTCCACGTCATGGTCAGGCCGTAGCCGGTACGATCGGACTGATCGACAAACTCTCCCCGCGCGTTGCTATAGCCGTAGGCGTTTTTCACCACGTTCGATTCCATCGCCGCGGCGACGGAGAGCTCATCCTTCGCCCACGAGACAACCGGACGCAGGTAGGCGACGTTCTTTTTCTGCTCCATGTCGCGGCCATGGTAGCCACCGCCGTCATACAGAGAGGTGCCGTCCTCCAGCAGCGTATTCAGCTCGAAGTACCAGTTATCGAGCTGCTTGCTGAGCAGGAAGTTACCGCCCGCGTCGGATCGCCCGCGTCCCTCTTTCATCATGTAGATGTAGCCGTGACCGTCGCTGTAGAGATCGTTGGCGGTATTACCCGAATGCTCGACGAAGGTGTCCTGGTTCAGCGGGAACATGTCATAGGCTTCAAAGCGCCCAACTTTTATCTTCCAGTCCTTATCCTGACCGAAGAAGAAGGCGGCATCGTCAAGGTTCATTGAGCCGGTCATATCAGCCAGCGGTTGAATCGAGAATCCGGCAAAATAGCCGTTGCTCATGGTGCGAATGCCGTCAAAGCCCAGCAGAATGCGGCCGTTTAAATCCCAGTTATCGTAGGTCGGGTCGCTGCCAACATCGGCGTTGGTCATCGCCAGCAGGCCGTGCTTGCTCTCCGCGTCCATGTTGAACTCAACGTCACCGTAGATCTTCAGATCGCCATAGCCGGAGAGCTTAAGCTCCGGGGCGGTAATATTCTTTTTGCTCTCTGCGGCCGCCGCGACGCTTTTTACCGCAACGGTCGGTTGCGCCAGCGCAATAGCGGTGCGCTGTTTCTCCTGTAATTCCCGCACCTGGCCTTCCGCCACCGTAGCCCGGCTTTCCGCCGCGGCCAGCCGCGCTTCCAGCTGTTCCATACGCTGTTCAAGCGTCAGAGAATTATTTTTAGCAACTGCCGAACTTGCCATCACACATAAACTCATCGCTAAGGCTATCGTCTTTTTATTCATTTTTATTTTCCGGAGGTAACGGGGAGGTAAGGTGAGTGAATAACTCACCTTTCTATCTTAATTATTTTTATATGGGAACGAGTGCTAATTAATATGTGCCTTATATTTATTGGCCGGTATAGAGCTGATATTTATTCTTATCCTCGTCGGTAATATCTCTTAATACCCGGCAGGGCACCCCGGCGGCAACAACGTTCGGTGGAATCGAGCGATTAACCACGCTGCCGGCGCCAATCACCGAGTTTTTGCCAATGGTCACGCCGGGATTAATAATCACGCCGGAGCCCAGCCAGACGCCATCCTCAATAATCACCGGCAGAGAGAACTGCTGCTGCGTATGGCGCAGATCCGGATGCACCGGATGGCCGGCGGTAGAGATCGTCACATTCGGTGCGAACATCACGTTATTGCCGATAATAATCTCCGCGTCATCGACCAGGATCAGGTTGAAGTTTGCGTAGAAGTTATCGCCAATAGTGGTGTGAGTGCCGTAAGCAAGATTAATCGGCGGCTCAATCCAGCACTGTTTACCCACGCTCGCAAACATGCGCTGGATAATATCCTCTCTTAGCTCCTGACCGAATGGGTGCGAGTGGTTATATTCATAGGCCCGCACCTTTGCCATTAGCCGCTCCTCCGGCAGCCCGTAGCCGCCATCGGTATATAATTCACCGCTGTTCATTCTTTTTTTAATATCCATAGTCAATCTGTCCTCCCGTTTATTCAGCACATCCCTGTGAGAATTTTCTTTATTAATTTATTAAATGGTCATTGCTTTATTACTGACGCTGCCAGGCGCGGACTTCCCTGAAAGCGTAAAGGCCGATATTAAGGTGACGGACAGCGCAATGCCGCCGAGGATCATATAGGTCTCCTGGAAACCGATCCGGTCATACATATTGCCGGCAAATGCGGAGAGGAAAATCGCCGCCACCTGCTTGGAAAACTGGAAGCCCACCAGATAAATCGTCGCCGACAGCCGGACGTCAAACACGCCGGTAATATATTTAAACGCCCCCACCAGCAGGAACGGCACTTCCAGGGCGTGGAGCATCTTCAGCGCCACGACCTCAACCGCGGTGGTAGCGAAGGATGAACCGATCATCCGCGCCGCCATCACCATTCCGGCAATCAGCAGGGTGTTCTTCGCACCGATGCGGTTAATAATCCACGGCGAGCTGAACATGATGATAGCGTTGCAAATCTCCCCGGCGGTGGTCGCAAAACCAAAGGCGCGGGTGCCCGATTCCGGCGTAGCGAAGAAGGATTTAAAGAAGGTAGCAAACTGCTGATCGAAGACGTCGTATACGCACGCCACGCCGACCACGTACAGAATAAACATCCACATTTTGCGCTGGCGGAACATCCGCAGGGCGGTTTTTAAATCCACCGATGGGCGATTCGCGCCCAAAGAATCCATGACCTGAGCGGCCTGGCTGGCCTGCGGTTTCGCGATAGCCACCAGCACCAGCAGCAGCAGCGCGGCGGCCGAGCCCATCCAGAATACCCACTCGGGATTGACGCTAAACAGCATCCCCGCGGTCGTCGCGCACAGCGCCCAGCCAAGGCAGCCAAAGGTACGCGCTTTACCGTACTCAAACCCACTGTTGCGGCTGATGCGTTCGATATAGGCTTCCATCGCGCCGGCGCCGGCGGAGAACACGAAACCAATATAGGCGCCCCCGCTTAATGCCCCCAGCCAGATATTGGCTTTCAGCAGCGGCGCAAAAACATAGAGGAAGAACGGCGCAATCAGCACCAGCAAAATCGTCACGATCCACATCAGGTGTTTTTTCAGCCCCAGCTTATCGGAAATCACCCCCAGAACGGGCTGGAAGCAGATCGCAAACAGGGAAAGGCTGGAGAAAACGATGCCGGTCTCGGTTTTATTCAGGCCAATAACGTCCGACAGCCAGATCGGCAGGAACGGGAAGCAGGTGGCCATAATGAAAAAGTAGAGAAAAAAGAACAGGCCGAAAATCCAGAAGTTAGGATTGTTTTTGTGGGTACAGGCAGTCGGGTTCATTTTATATTCCTCAGTCAGGGCCGCCTGGCGGCCCGTCACCATTACACGCGTTGCAGGCCAATTAAAATGGCGCTTTCCGGATCGAGGATTGGCAGCGCCAGCCCCGCCTGCTGTAGCCACTCGCCGCTCACCGTTTGCGGGGTCACCATCCATGCCGGCAGCTTACGCATGGTATGGCCGCCCTCTCCCGTAATCTGAATATCCGGATGATCGAGCAGCGTAACCTGATAGCGGGCGCCCGCCTCCAGCCCCGCAACGCGCAGCGGCGCCATCAGGGTGTAATCCGGCATCGCCAGCTGGCTGACGAGGAAAATCGCCCGGCTCTTATCTTCGCTGACCACGCCGTGCGCCAGCGTGGTGGCGTCCGGCATATCCATACGCCACTGCACGCCGTGATGAATGACGTCGCGCCACTGCTTATGCAGCGCGGCATACTTGCGGTAGCCCGCGCGCTCCCGTTCGTCGGCGCTCACCGGATCCAGCTCCAGCCCCATATGGCCAAACAGCGCGGTCAGGCCGCGAAAGGCGATACTGTGCTGGCGGAAGGTCGCGTGGCAGTGGCGGTTGCCGATATGCGCGCCCATCACCTCCGGCGGGAAGAAATAGCTCATGCCGCGCTGGATAGTGTTGCGCTCCAGGGCATCGTTGTTATCGGAAGCCCAGAAGCGATGGCTGCGTTTCAGCACCTCATAATCGATGCGTCCGCCGCCGGAGGAGCAGGATTCAAATTCGATATGCGGGAAGCGGGCAACCAGCGCGTCCAGCAGGCGATAAAACTCGCGGGTCTGCGCATCGGCGGCGGCTTTACCGTTATGGCCCGGCTGCACCAGCTCGCGGTTCATATCCCACTTCACATAATCCACGGCGTGCTCGCCCAGCAGCCAGCTCATCCGCTCCAGCAGATAATCAAAGGCCTGCGGAATATTGAGGTTCAGGACGTACTGATGGCGGCCGGTCAGCGGCGTATAGCCCGGCAGGGCCAGCACCCAGTCAGGGTGGGCGCGGAAAAGGTCCGAATCCGGATTGATCATTTCCGGCTCAACCCAGATGCCGAACTCCATGCCCAGCGACTTCACGTGGTCGATAACCGGCGTCAGCCCGTTGGGGTACTTTTTCTCATCCAGATACCAGTCGCCGAGCGCCGCCCAGTCGTCGTTGCGCCCTTTGAACCAGCCGTCGTCAATGATGAAGCGCTCGACGCCAAGTTCCGCCGCCTCGTCCGCCATGCGCATGATGTACTGCGGGTCATGATTGAAATAGATCCCCTCCCAGGTATTGAGATGCACCGGGCGCGGTTTGTTATCCGGGAAGCGCACGATCTGCTCGCGCAGGTAGCGATGAAACTGCTGGCTCATACCGTTCAGGCCCTGCGCCGAATAGCTGGCGTACAGCGACGGCGTCCACAGGGTTTCGCCTTCGGCCAGCGCCATCTCCCCCGGTAAATAGAGCGCTTCCGCCTGCAGATAGCGGCGGCCATCGGTTTTTACCTCAGCGCGCAGGCGATGGTTGCCGCTCCAGCCAAGGTGTACTCCCCATACTTCACCCTGCATCTCGCTAAAGGCGGTGCTGCCGGTAATCAGCGCCGGGAAATGCTCGTGGGAGGTGCGCCCGCGGCGGTTTTCCAGCCCGAAGCTGTCGTGATCGAGGACCAGCCGGTTCGGCTGGAACC
>NZ_JAQGFU010000213.1:0-6809 GCF_030078455.1 Klebsiella sp. Ech2A
TTTGCCGCGGGTGGCGGGGCCATCCTGCGGTGACAGGCCAAGCTGCTGTTTCGCTACGCCGAGCTGCTGCTGCGAGACCAGCGTAAACTTGCCGTTTCCCGTCAGCGCATTGCGCAGGGCCTCGGTCGCCTCACCCGCGTTTAGTGTACCGTTCGTGCGGTTATTGACGCTATCGACCAGCAGAATGCTGCCCGCATTCACGCCGCCCGCCTGCAGCATCTGCCCGACCATCGGCTGCACCGCACCGCTCCAGTCATAGTGGCGAACGCGCGGGGTTGGCTGAGTCGGCTGCTGTTCATGCTCAATCGGACCCGGCTGCGCCGGCACTGCCGGAATGCCCGGCACCGTTGGTACCGTAGGCTGAGCTGGCTGCTCCGGTTTCGGCTGCGCCTCCCCTACCGGCGCGGGCTCCTGACGCTGCCCAACGCACCCGGCAAGGAATATCGCCAGTGCTGTGATCAACGCATAGCGACACATTTTAATCATCACAATTACCTCTTACAGATAAAGATAGAGTCGGGCCTTATGCGCCCCCAAAATATTTGCGCTACCGTAAAGCGTCACGGATGAGCGAGCGGGCACCGTTATGCTGCGTGCCGGCTCCAGCGGGTGCATCTCCAGCCCTCTGGCGTCATACCAGAAAAAGCGGTAATGCACGACGATCGGCTCCTGGCGTTCGTTAAACAGCCTGGAGGTTGCGGTGGCCTGAATCTGTGAGGCGGTGACCTCAGGCGCATCGGCGCTGATACCTGCGGCTAAGACGTTAGATTCCATCACCAGCGTCTGCTGCTCTCCCACCGGAATTTCCGCGTGAGAACCGCAGCCGGCCAGCAGCGCCGCCGCCAGAAGAGTGCCGAAATGAGCTGCGCGCATTGATTAGCCTTTGTGAGCCAGCATGGGACCCAGCGGGCGACCGCCCAGCAGGTGCATATGAATGTGGTAGACTTCCTGACCGCCGTGGCGGTTGCAGTTGACGATCAGGCGATAGCCGTCGTCGGCAAGACCTTCATCACGCGCAATTTTCGCCGCGACGGTCATCATGCGGCCCAGCGCCAGCTCGTGCTCCGTGGTGACGTCGTTGACGGTAGGAATCAGGATATTGGGAATAATCAGAATATGGGTCGGCGCCTGCGGAGAGATATCGCGAAAGGCGGTAACAAGCTCATCCTGATAAACAATATCCGACGGGATCTCCCGGCGAATGATTTTGCTAAAAATCGTTTCTTCTGCCATGACTGATTCCTTATTAATTTTTATACCGTGCTCTGGCCTGCCTCTGCAGATAAACGCGGATGCACAGGATTCGTCTAAGAGTATGAGCGAGTTACTCCCCCTCTTTCAACCCGAATGCACTTTTTCTTACGCGGCGGTGGACTTAGCTGATGATGGATTAAGCATATCCCTGATTATGTCCGGGGCCACCGTCGATAACGCGACTTTTTGCCCCCTCCCTCTTACGTCTGTTTACACATTAAATATAAATGCGTATATTTCTCATTTGTATTCACCACATGGACGCACCGCACTTCGGGAATGATTCGACCGCGGCCACAGAGCCCCGGCGTATAACGACAGTCTCTTCATTAAGGGTTAATCATGTCTTTCACTACCAGCTCACGGGACGGCCGCCGCGCGCCGTCTCTCCTCGCCGTCGGCATTGCGTTAGCGCTCTACCCCACCCTCGGCCTTGCCGCCGACGCGACCGACGACACCATCATTGTAGAAGGAACAACGCCAGCCGGCACCGACGAACAGCGGCAGGATTACAGCGTTAAAACCACCTCTGCCGGAACAAAAATGCTGATGACCCAGCGCGATATTCCGCAGTCGGTCAGCATTATCAGCGAGCAGCGGATGCAGGATCAGCAGCTGCAAACCCTCGGCGACGTGATGGACAACACGCTCGGCATCAGCCGCAGCCAGGCGGACTCCGATCGCAGCAGCTATTACTCCCGCGGTTTTCAGATAGACAACTATATGGTTGACGGTATCCCGACCTATTTTGAGTCCCGCTGGAACCTGGGCGACGCGCTCTCCGATACCGCGCTCTTTGAGCGGGTCGAGGTCGTACGCGGCGCCAACGGCCTGCTGACCGGGACGGGCAACCCCTCAGCATCGATCAACATGATCCGCAAGCATGCCACCAGCCGCGAGTTTACCGGCAATGTCTCCGCCGAATACGGCAGCTGGAACAAGCAGCGCTACGTCGCCGATATGCAGAGCCCGCTGACCGAGGATGGTAACGTTCGCGGGCGTATTGTCGCCGGCTATCAGAATAATGACTCCTGGCTCGATCGCTACAACAGCGAAAAAACGTTCTTCTCCGGCATTCTCGACGCCGACCTCGGCACCTCTACCAGCCTCTCCGCCGGCTACGAATATCAGCGTATCAACGTCGACAGCCCAACCTGGGGCGGCCTGCCGCGCTGGAACACCGACGGCAGCAAGAACCACTACGATCGCGCCCACAGCACCTCTCCGGACTGGGCCTATAACGATAAAGAGTTCAACAAAGTCTTCGTCACGCTGAAGCAGCGCTTTGCCGATACCTGGCAGGCGACCATGACCGCAACCCACTCCGAGGCCAAATTCGACAGCAAAATGATGTACGTCGATGCGTACGTCAACAAAGAGACCGGCATGCTGGTCGGCCCCTACGGCAGCTATGGCCCGGGCTATGACTACGTTGGCGGGACGGGCTGGAACAGCGGCAAACGTAAAATCGATGCCGTAGATCTGTTTACCGACGGCGGCTTCGATCTGTTCGGACGCCAGCATAACCTGATCGTCGGCGGCAGCTACAGCAAACAAAATAATCGCTATTTCAGCTCCTGGGCCAACGTGTTCCCGGATGAAATCGGCAGCTTTAATAACTTCAATGCGGGTAATTTCCCTGAAACGGACTGGAACCCGCAAAGCCTTGCCCAGGACGACACCACGCGGATGAAGTCCCTGTACGCCGCGACGCGTTTCTCGCTGGCCGATCCGCTGCACTTAATTCTCGGCGCGCGCTATACCAACTGGCGCATCGACACCCTCTCCTACAGCATGGAGAAAAACCACACGACGCCGTACGCCGGCCTGGTTTACGACATCGATGATAACTGGTCGACCTACGCCAGCTACACCTCCATCTTCCAGCCGCAGAACGTCCGCGACAGCTCGGGTAAATATCTGACGCCGATCACCGGTAACAACTATGAGCTTGGCCTGAAATCAGACTGGATGGACAGCCGTCTGACCACCACGCTGGCCGTTTTCCGTATCGAGCAGGATAATCTGGGCCAGTCCACCGGGACGCCGATTGCCGGCAGCAACGGCGAGACGGCCTACAAAACCGCTAACGGTACGGTGAGTAAAGGCGTCGAGTTCGAAGTTAACGGGGCGATTACCGATAACTGGCAGATGACCTTCGGGGCCACGCGCTTTGTTGCGGAAGATAATGAAGGCAACGCGGTGAACCCTAACCTGCCGCGCACCAGCGTCAAGCTGTTCACCCGCTATCGTTTGCCGGCCGTGCCCGAGCTGACCGTTGGCGGCGGCGTAAACTGGCAGAACCGGGTCTATAAAGATACCGTCACGCCGTACGGTACCTTCCGCGCCGAGCAGGGCAGCTACGCGCTGGTTGATCTGTTCAGCCGCTACCAGGTCACCAAAAACTTCGCCTTGCAGGGTAATATCAACAACCTGTTCGATAAAACCTACGATACCAACATTGACGGCTCGATTGTTTACGGCGAGCCGCGCAACTTCAGCATCACCGCCAGCTACCAGTTCTGATTTATCCTCAGCGCTGACCAGCAGAAGCCAGGGAGCCAGCCGGCTCCCTTTTTACTCGCTTAAGCCAATAAAAAAGGCAGCCATTCGGCTGCCTTAGTCTCCCCACATCACAACTTAGTTGGCGCGGATGTACTCGTCCATTTCAGTTTTCAGGTTATCGGATTTAGTCCCGAAGATCGCCTGAACGCCTGAACCTGCAACGACCACACCGGCAGCACCCAGTTTTTTCAGGCCAGCCTGATCAACTTTCGCAACGTCAGCCACGCTAACGCGCAGACGGGTGATGCACGCATCAAGGTTAGTGATGTTTTCTTTACCGCCGAACGCCGCGATCAGGGCCGGAGCCATTTCGCTGGTTGCGCCCACTTTGCTGTCTTCGGTTGAATCTTCGCGACCCGGAGTTTTCAGGTTCAGCGCTTTAATCAGCACGCGGAAGACAACGTAGTACACGATCGCATAGCAGATACCGACAATCGGGAACAGCCACAGCTTGCTGCTGTTACCGGACAGGACGATAAAGTCGATCAGGCCGTGAGAGAACGATGTACCGTCACGCATACCCAGCAGGATACAGATCGGGAATGCCAGACCTGCAAGAATTGCGTGGATAACGTAGAGGATCGGCGCAACGAACATGAAGGAGAACTCGATCGGCTCGGTAATACCGGTCAGGAACGAGGTCAGCGCTGCGGAGATCATGATACCGCCCACTTTCGCGCGGTTTTCCGGTTTAGCGGAGTGCCAGATAGCGATAGCCGCAGCCGGCAGGCCGTACATTTTGAACAGGAAGCCGCCGGACAGTTTGCCCGCAGTCGGGTCGCCTGCCATGTAGCGCGGGATATCGCCGTGGAAGACCTGACCTGCGGCGTTGGTGTATTCACCAATCTGCATCTGGAAAGGAACGTTCCAGATGTGGTGCAGGCCAAACGGTACCAGGCAGCGTTCAATGAAGCCGTAGATACCGAACGCCACAACCGGGTTCTGGTACGCAGCCCACTGAGAGAAGGTCTGGATAGCAGTACCGATCGGTGGCCAGATAAAGGAGAGGATCACGCCGGTGAAAATAGCGGCCAGACCGGAGATAATCGGCACAAAACGCTTGCCCGCAAAGAAGCCCAGATACTCTGGCAGCTTGATGCGATAGAAGCGGTTGAACATGTACGCTGCGATTGCACCGGAAATAATACCGCCAAGTACGCCGGTATCAGCCAGGTGTTTAGCCGCAATCTCTTCAGCAGGTAAATGCAGAACCAGAGGGGCAACAACCGCCATGGTTTTCACCATGATGCCGTAAGCAACGACCGAAGCCAGCGCGGATACGCCGTCGTTATTGGTGAAGCCAAGCGCGACACCGATAGCGAAGATCAGCGGCATATTAGCGAATACTGAACCGCCTGCTTCTGCCATGACGTGGGAAACGACTTCTGGCAGCCAGCTGAAGTTTGCGGAACCGACGCCCAGCAGGATACCTGCGATAGGCAGTACGGAGACCGGCAGCATCAGCGATTTACCGACCTTCTGCAGGTTAGCAAATGCATTCTTAAACATAATTGAGAGTGCTCCTGAGTATTTGGTACTTTTTTACGTTTTCACGCATTGGCACGGGGGGGAGAACCGTGCCGTGGACAGGACATCTAAGCGCCCTTTATTTATTACACAGAGTAAAATAATTGGCGGAATGATTGTTTGACGGCTATCACGTTTCAATCAGTCGGCGTGGAAAAGTTTACATCAACTTACATAACCTGTATCTAAATGTAACCAAAAGCACGTCACCGCCCCTTTTGTGGCGGTGAACTTTACTCGCTTTAAGTATTAATTACGAGCCTTAAAATAATAGGCAGATCGGCAGGTTACAAGCGGGAGGGGGCGATATGGAACAATCTGGCGAAATTATCGGTGGTCTGCTGCGCCAGCTGCTCCAGCGAAACGCCCTTCAGAACCGCCATATATTCAGCAACGTCACGGACCATCGCCGGCTGGTTCTCTTTACCGCGATGGGGTACCGGCGCGAGGTACGGCGAATCGGTCTCTACCAGCAGGCGATCGAGGGGAACGTAGCGCGCGGCGTCGCGCAGCTGTTCGGCGTTGCGGAACGTGACAATACCGGAAAACGAGATATAGAACCCCATGTCCAGCAATTTACCCGCTGTCTCTCTATCCTCTGTGAAACAGTGTAGTACGCCGCCGCAATCCGTCACTTTTTCTTCCTGCAAAATTGTCAGCGTATCGGCCCGCGCATCGCGGGTGTGCACAATCACCGGCTTGTTGAGCTCGCGGCCGATGCGGATATGATCGCGGAAGGACTCCTGCTGGCGAGGCCTGGTTTCCGGGGTGTAAAAATAGTCCAGCCCGGTCTCCCCCATCGCCACCACGCCCTCTTCCGCGGCCAGCTTGCGCAGCTCGTCAACGTCGTACGCTTCATCCTGGTTGAGCGGATGCACGCCGCAGGAGAAAACCACGTTGTCACGCTGTCCGACCAGCTCGCGCATCCCGCGATATCCTGGCAGCGTAGTCGCAACGGCAAGGAAGAACTTCACGTCACGCGCGGCGGCTTTTGCCAGCACATCGTCCACGTCTTTATGCAGGGTTTCATAATCCAGGCCATCAAGATGGCAGTGGGAGTCGACTAAAAACATAATGTCTCGCTCAGAGGTGGGAAACGGGCAGGACCGCCCCAGGTTGCAGGTAATGTTCCCAGCGCAAAAGGCGCTCGGTTAGCAGCAGTTCGCGGTTGACGCCGACCACGCTCAGCAGCTGCTCTCGGCAGGCGCTGACGTCCCGCGCAATAGCCTGCAGGCGGCTGGCGGGCAGCGCCTGCGCCAGCTGGTTTATCAGCGTCCAGGCATCGGGGTTGCTCACCAGGGAGATTCCCTGCTGCCTTTTTTGTGCATCCAGCAGCAGCGATGCCAGCCAGTGCAGGCGAACGGCGGCCTGTTCATGATTGAGGATCGGCAGCAGCGTTAGCCAGTCACCGCCGGTTAATGCGTTTGCCAGAGTCTGGATGAGCTGCTGCCGATCCTCAATCA
>NZ_JAQGFU010000214.1:0-6762 GCF_030078455.1 Klebsiella sp. Ech2A
TATCAGCAGCAGCGTGACGAGCTTAGCCGCTGGCGCCGGAGATAAAAACGGCGCTAAACTGCCGGGCGGAGCGGTTCAGGGGCGCAATGATTTCGGCTATGCCGGATTTGGCGGCGCCTGTCCGCCCGCCGGCGATAAGCCTCACCGCTACCGCTTTACCGTGTGGGCGCTTGATACGCCGACATTACCCATCGATGCCCAGGCCAGCGGTGCGCTGGTTGGATTTATGTTGCATAGCCACGCTATCGCCAGCGCGCAGCTGACGGCAAGGGCAGGGCGCTAACCGCGTAAGGATGGCCAGATGCAGAATATAAACTTTCGCCATAACGCCTTAACCGCGGCGGAAATCACCTCCCGGCGGCTGTATAAACTGCATCGCGTGACGCTATTTGCCCCCGCGCTGTGCCGGGTCAATCGTGGCAGCAAAATTATCGTTCAGGGCGCTAGCCAGATGCTGGCTACGCCGCAGCAGCTGATTATTCTGCCCGCCGATCTTGAGCTCGAGGTGATAAATCAGCCTGATAACGGACTGTTTTGCTCCGATCTGCTCTCCCTGACGCCGGACCTGCTGGCGGATTTTAAGGCACGCTATATGAGCGAGCCGCAGCCCGGGCGACTCACCTCCCTGTGCGCACCGGCGACCCCGGACCTGCTGTTTATGTGGCAAAACGTCCTGCAGGCGGTGCGCAGCGGGCTGTCGGCAGAGCTGCAGCATCATCAGGCTATGGGGCTGCTACTGGCGCTGCATCAGGCGGGCTACGCCGGGCCGCTGCTCAATGAGCGGCAGCAGAATCTGAGCGGCCAGGTGCGGCAAATTATCATGCTGTCACCCGCGCAGGCCTGGAGCGTCCCGCGGGTGGCGAAGATGCTGTTTCTTGGGGAATCGACGCTGCGCCGTCGCCTGCAGCAGGAAGATCAAAGTTTTCGCCAGATTGTTGAGGAGGTGCGTATGGCCTATGCCCTCGGCCAGCTACAATCGACCTCGTTACCGATAGGTGAAATCGCCCTCAACAGCGGCTATCAGTCCGGCTCGCGCTTCACGGCGCGCTTTCGTCAGCACTATGGCCTGTTGCCGAAGCACGTACGCTAGCCAGAATTTGCTATTCTCAGCATAGAGTTATTGGCAATAAAGGAGATCAATCATGGCGACGCTCTGCACGATGGCATGGGTATATGGTTCAGTTCAGGGGGTTGGCTTTCGCTACACGACGCAGCGGGAGGCGCTACGCTTAGGATTGACGGGCTATGCGCGCAATCTTGACGACGGCAGCGTAGAGGTGCTGGCCTGCGGCGAGGCGGAGCAGGTGGCGGCGCTGGTGAGCTGGCTGAAGGAGGGTGGGCCTCGCAGCGCGCGGGTCGACCGGGTGCACACCGAGCCCCATCAGCCCACCAGAGAGTGGCAAAAGTTCTCTATTCTTTACTAGATGCATTTCACCGGTTTGGGCAGCCCGGCAATTTTCGTTGCCTGTTTGGCGGGGCCTTTGGGGAACAGGCGGTAGAGATAGCGGCTGTTGCCTTTCTCCTCGCCGAACTTATTTGCCATCGCCTTCACCAGCATCCGAATGGCCGGGGAGGTGTTGAACTCCAGATAAAAGTCGCGGACAAAACGCACGACCTCCCAGTGTTCAGTCGACAGAACAATACCTTCCCGCTCGGCGATGGCGGTTGCCAGGGCTTCGCTCCAGAGGGTGGTATCCTTCAGATAGCCTTCGCTATCGGTCGCAATTTCATTGCCTTCAAAGATAAACATAATTCTTCACACACCGCTAAAACTGGCGGCAGTTTAGCAAAAAAAAAGGCCCCGCATAAGCAGGGCCCGAGAAGAACGCGAGAGAGATTAGTCTTTGCTGGCGAAGCCCAGAATACTGAGCAGGCTGACAAAGATGTTGTACAGCGATACGTACAGGCTCACGGTGGCGCGGATATAGTTGGTTTCACCGCCGCGGATGATGTTGCTGGTTTCAAACAGGATGGCGCCGGATGAAATCAGAATAAACACCGCGCTGATTGCCAGATGCAGAGCCGGCAGCTGCAGGAAGATATTCGCCACCATACCGATCAGCACCACCACTACGCCTGCCATCAGCATTCCGCCAAGGAAAGACATATCTTTGCGGGTCGTGAGTACATAGGCCGAGCAGCAGAAGAACACCAGCGCCGTACCGCCCAGCGCCAGGCCGATCAAATCTCCCATACCCGCCGACAGATAGGCGTTAAGCATCGGCCCAAGGATATAGCCCAGGAAGCCGGTAAAGGCGAAGGCCGCGAGGATGCCCGATGGCTTGTCGGCCAGCTTATAGGTCAGGAACATCAGCCCGTACATGCCGACCAGGGTCAGAATCAGCCCGGGAGACGGCAGCATCAGGACCGTGCTCGCCGTTGCCGTAATGGCAGAAAATGCCAGCGTCAGGCTGAGCAGGAAATAGGTATTCCGCAAAACTTTGTGCGTGCTGAGCAGCGATGAACGGTCACGCGACGACGTAATTATACGATCCATGAGTCACTCTCTTATGACAGATGTTATTAATAACGAAGCATAAAAAAACCACGCCAGAAGCCATAGTGCTTTTACCCATCTTTACTTAGACCTCAGCGCAGTTGTCCAGCATATTATTCTGATAAATGACGATAAGGCGGAGTGTTTGTGCGTTTGGCGTCAGGAACCAGATCAGAATCTGATAGGTCACTGAAAAATATTGCGTTATGGCGATTCTATGGCTAAGTGTGGAGAGGGTACAAACGAAGCACTATAAAGGCAAGGGATATGAAATTACAAAAATATAACGACATCACGCAGGCGCTACTGATGGTGGGTTTACTCGCCGCAGCGGCGCCGACTCTCGCTGCACAGGTTCCGGCCGGCACCGCGCTGGCAGAGAAGCAGGAGCTGGTCAGAAATAACGGCAGCGAGCCTTCATCGCTGGATCCGCATAAAGTCGAAAGTGACGTTGAATTCAACATCATCAGCGATCTCTTCGAAGGGCTGGTCAGCGTCTCTCCGGGAGGCGAGATTCAGCCTCGTCTGGCGGCAAAATGGGAGAACAAAGATAACACCGTCTGGACGTTCCACCTGCGTCCGGGCGTCACGTGGTCAGACGGGACCGCGATTACCGCCCAGGATATTGTCTGGAGCTGGCAGCGGCTGGTTTCCCCGGTGACGGCATCACCCTATGCCAGCTATCCTGGAAATATGCATATTGTGAATGCTCAGGATATCGCGCAGGGTAAAAAAACGCCCGATACGCTGGGCGTGAAGGCTATCGATGACGCCACGCTGGAAGTCACCTTAAGCCAGCCTAACGCGGCGTTCCTGCCGATGCTGGCGCACCCGTCTCTGGTGCCGGTTGATAAAGTGCTGGTCAATCGCTTCGGCGAGAAGTGGACCAAACCGGAGCATATGGTGACCAGCGGTGCCTATAAGCTGTCCCAGTGGGTGGTGAACGAGCGCATTGTGGCCGAGCGCAATCCGCGCTATTGGGATAATGCCGACACCGTCATCAATAAAGTGACCTATTTACCTATTAGCTCCGAGGCGGCAGACGTTAACCGCTATAAGGCGGGAGAAATCGATATCGTTTATACGGTGCCGATTAACCAGTTCACGCAGTTGAAAAAAACCATGGGCGATCAGCTGGACGTCTCCCCGCAGCTGGCGACTTACTATTACGAGTTCAATACCACTAAGCCGCCGTTTAACGATCCGCGAGTGCGGCTGGCGCTGAATATGGCGCTGGATAAAGACATCATCGCAGAGAAGGTCCTGGGGCAGGGGCAGCGTCCGGCATGGTTAATTAGCCAGCCTGATATTGGCGGCGTAAAGCTGCATAACCCGGACTATGCCAGCTGGCCGCGCGACAAGCGTATTGCCGAGGCTAAAAAGCTGCTGAGCGAAGCCGGTTATAATGACAGCCATCCGCTGGTGTTTAATTTGCTCTACAACACTTCTGAATCGCATCAGCGAGTGGCCATTGCCGCCAGTTCGATGTGGAAGAAAAACCTCGGCGTTGAGGCGAAGCTACAAAACCAGGAGTGGAAAACGATGCTCGACACCATGCATACGCATAATTTTGATGCGGTACGCTACGCGTGGATTGCCGATTACGACGATGCAGCCACCTTCCTCAATAACTTCCGCACCGGCGATAGTGAAAATACCAGCCAGTACAGCAACCCTGCGTACGATGAAGCGTTGCGTAATGCGGCCAAAGCGCCGGACGTGACCAGCCGCGGCAAGTTTTATCAGCAGGCAGAGGATCTGTTAGGCAAAGATGTCCCGGCAGTCCCGGTTTATCACTATGTCCGTACGCATCTGGTGAAGCCGTGGGTAGGCGGTTTTACGCCGGATAAGCTGGGGTATTACTTTACCCGTGATATGTACATCAAAAAACATTAGCGCCGGGAGGGCGGCTGGCGCTGAAATTCTGCGCAAACCGCCTGATTTTCAGACGAATAACACAGTTTTGTTTGTTTTTAAGGCAGTTGAACGAAATCGTGCTTTACAGCCTGAACAGAGGTGTTTATAGTGCGCCCCATACCGGAAGCGTGGCCGAGCGGTTGAAGGCACCGGTCTTGAAAACCGGCGACCCGAAAGGGTTCTAGAGTTCGAATCTCTACGCTTCCGCCAAATAAAAGAAGGGGTTACCGAAAGGTAGCCCCTTTTTGCTTTGGTCTCATTAAGCCATTCACGTAAAAAAAGCGACCCGCCCTGAGCTAAAAAGATTTGCGGACGTAGTCAGCGCGCTTGAGTAAGCCAACGAGAGGTCGTACCGTGCCGATCGCCGCCTTCGGACTCGGTAGCATAGCGACCGGGTCCGGTGCAGGAGCGATTCAGAGGGCCTGGATATCGTTACTTATCGCTGGCATACGGGGCATGCTGCGGCATCAATTCAACGATCCAGTCAATAAAAACTCGCAGTTTGGCGTTGACGTGGCGGTTCGGTGGAAACGCCAGGTGCAGGGGCATGGGGCTGATACGCCATTGTTCAAATAGCGGAATTAAAGCGCCAACAGCCTGATGTGCTGCCGCCATATAGACTGGCAGCGCAATCACGCCTAAGCCAGCTAACCCGGCCTCGAGGTAAGCATTGCCATCATCCACGGCAAGTACATAGCTGCCCGTGATTTCAATACGTTCACTCTCACTGTGCAGTACCAGAGGATCAATCTTGCCGGTGCGCGAAGACAAAAATCCCACGATGCAATGGTCGCTGTTTTCCAGCTCCCGCGGGTGCGCAGGGGCGCCAAGGCGCTCCACGTAGCTCGGCGCGACGTACACGCCGATTGGCAAATCGCCGACGTGGCGTGCGTTCAGTGACTGATCGTTGATTTCGCCCCCGCGCAGGACGCAATCCACGTTGTCGCCGATCAGATCCACCACCCGGTCGCTCACGCCCATGTCGAACTGGATATCAGGGTAGCGGGCGTGGAAAGCCGGTAGCGCCGGCACCAGGACGAGGCGGGCCAGCGGACTGGGCACATCCACCCGTAGCCGTCCCCTGGGCGTAATCGCCGCGCTGGACAGGCTGTTTTCAGCATCCTCCATGTCCGCCAGCAGGCGGATGACGCGTTGGTAGTAAACCGCGCCATCGGGAGTGACGCCGAGCCTGCGGGTGGTGCGATGGAGCAACCTGACGCGCAGGCGCGCTTCCAGCTGCTGAATGAGCTGCGTCACCGTGGTTTTGCTCATATGCAGCGTTTGGGCAGCCTTTGTGAAGCTACCGGCCTCCACCACGCGAGCAAAGGCGCGCATCGCATCGAAACGATCCATTCCTTATCCTCTCTTTTCAGCGATTGTTTGGATATTACAAACAATGATGGACAAAGTCGCCTGTTTATCCGCCCGATCCGGCTCCTGTAAAGTGTCTTTATGTTCACCGGGCAGATTTCGCCCCATTGCAAAGGTACAAACATGACGGCACGCGAAGCAGTATTTCCCATCGGTCGGCAGGCGCTCTATGAGCGCAATCGCTATTCGCCGGCCATCAAATCCAACGGTTTCCTGTTCGTTTCAGGGCAGGTAGGTAGCCGCGAGGATGGTTCCCCTGAGCCCGATCGACAAGCGCAGGTCAGGCTGGCATTTGATAATCTTAATGCCGTTCTCACGGCGGCGGGCTGCACGTTTGATGACGTGGTTGACGTCACCCTCTTCGTCGTCGATCCTGAGTCGAACCTCGACGGTATCTGGAGCGTCCTGCCAGAATATTGGGGGGAGGCGCCTTATCCCACGTTGACCGGGATCGGCGTGACCTGGCTTTACGGATTCCAGTTTGAGATTAAAGTGATTGCCAGGCTGCCGTAAGCATTACGCAGCCGTGCGGCAGCGAGCGGCGGTTATGACCGCCGAACGGTCAGAGAGACGGAGGAGTACTTGTGAAAGCAGCGGTTTATGATGCGGAAGGCGCTCCCGGCGTCCTGAAATATGTCGATATCCCCGATCCGGTCGCCGGACCTGACGACGTTCTGATTTCTGTTGAGGCTATCTCGATTGAAGGGGGGGATCTGATCAACCGCCGTTCAACGCCGCCGCCTCATCCTTCGTGGATCGTCGGCTACGCGGCCGCGGGCGCGGTGGTTGCGGTCGGAGCGAACGTCCGTAGCCGTAAGGTTGGGGACCGGGTCGCCGCTTTTAACATGCAGGGGTCGCATGCGGAGCTTTGGGCCGTGCCCGCGGAACGAACGTGGCTGATACCCGATGGGGTGGAGGCGTCAGAAGCGGCGGTGCTACCGATCTCTTTCGGCACCGCGCATCACTGCCTTTTCACG
>NZ_JAQGFU010000215.1:0-6747 GCF_030078455.1 Klebsiella sp. Ech2A
GGGGGTCCTTTCCCGCTTCTCGGTGGGCGATAACGGCCTGGGGCGCACCGGGATGGTGGCGGTAGCCGGTAAGACCGATACCTTCGAAAACGGCGGCGCCCTCGGCGCGCTGGTCGGCATCAGCGGTAGACGAACCTATGCGACCTATAAAAACGGCGGCGGGCGCAGCAGCGAAGATTTTATCGGCGAAGATAATAAATATTTGCGCCAGGAGCCCCGCTCCCAGCTTTATAAGCTGAACTTCAATCCGGACCAGTTCAATAAAATTGAGTTTTCCGGCCGTAATTACAGCAACAGCTTTACCCGGCGCGACATCACCAGCGACGATTACTCCCTGCGCTATAATTACGCCCCGCTGAATGAGCTGGTGGAATTAAATATGCTGGCCAGCACCAGCCGCGGAAATCAGGCGTACAAGCCGGAATCGCTGTATAACTTCAACAGTTCTTCAACCACCAATAAATCCAACGCTATCGACCTTAGCAACACCAGCCGATTTAAAATGAGTGAGGATCTGTTTGCCGTATTCCAGGTCGGCGGGAAATTAATGGATACCCGCTATACCCGGCGCTTTGTGCAGAATACTGAGACCGATCACAACGCCTTTGCTCCCGCCGGCAAGCAAAAGATATCGTCCTTATACAGCAGCCTGACGCTGAACAAAGATATTTATCAGCTGGATCTCAACCTTAACTACACCCGCAGCCAGGTGACAGGCTACAAGCCGGCCTGCGGCGATAACGAGAAGTGTTTCCCGCAGGGGGAAAGCCATCTCAAGCTGGATAATACCGACGTTAATCCATCGGCAACGTTTTCCGCCCAGGTCACCCCGTGGCTGCAGCCCTTCGTCAGCTGGAGCCGCTCTTCCCGCGCGCCAAACGTGCAGGAGGTCTTCTTCGCTAACGAGGGCGGCGCCTCGATGAACCCGTTCCTCAAACCAGAAAAAGCGGAGACCTGGGAGGCCGGCTTTAATATCAATAAGCAGGGCCTGCTGCACGAGCAGGACAGCTTTCATTTAAAAGCCCTGACGTACCGCTCGCGGATTAAAAACTATATCACCAGCGAATCCTTTTTCCTGTGCTACGACGGCAGGCTCTGTCAGGATATCGGTAACGCTTCCGACAGCTTCAACGCCAACATCTACATCAACGAACCTTCGCCGGTAACCGCTACCGGTTACGAAATTGAGGCCGGATATGATATCGGCTTCGCCTACGCGAACCTCTCATGGAGCAAGCAGCACACCGATCAGCCCACCTCGATTGCCAGCACGGTTTACAGCTTTGCCTATAGCGACCTCAGCGACCTGCCCGATAGCTACGCCACGCTCGACGTCGGCGGCCGCCTCTTCGATCGCCGGTTAACCGTCGGCAGCCTGGTCAAGTTTACCGGCAAAACCAAACGCCTGAGTACCGAGGGCATCAGCGACGACAACACCGTGCCGAAAGAGAGCATGCCCAATATCCCGACCATCATCGACCTCTACAGCACCTGGCAGGCGACCGACAACGTCCAGCTGCGCCTCAGCGTGCAGAACGTCACCAACCGCGATTACGCCGAAGCGCTGAACCGCATGAATCAGAGTCTTGATTACGCCCGGGCGGGGACGTCAGTGAATACCACCGCCCGCGGACGAACCTGGATCTTCGGCGGAGAGATCCAGTTCTGAGTTAAAACCCGGCGCGGGGTAATGCCCCGGATTTTGTCCCGCGCCCCCACCGTTCATATCAGGAATAAAAAATGAATCACTGCAATTTAAGAACACGACTGGGATGCCTGCTTATTGCGGCGCTCCTGCCGGCCTCGGCGTTAGCCATCGATCCGCCAGTGCGCGAGACTTCGCGCTTCGCCCTGAAAACCAATTATCTCGAGCAGGCGGATGAGGGGATTTACGAACTGGCCTTCGATAACGACCATCAGTACGTGTTTGCGGCGGTGACCGACCGCGTGAACCGCGAGGCGAACAGAGGCTATCTATACGCCTTTAACCCGACGTCATTAAAAATTGAACATCGCTACGAGATGCCGTACCGGGCGTTTTCCCTGGCGATGAATCAGCCGCAGCACCGGCTCTATATCGGCCACACCCAGTCGGCCTCGCTGCGGATAAGCATGCTGGATACCGCCACCGGGAAGCTAACAAAAACCAGCGACAGGCTCAGCTTTAAAACGCCTAACGCCGCGGATTCTCGCTTCGAGCATCTGCGCCATATGGTCTACAGCCAGGATGCCGATACCCTGTTCGTCAGCTACAGCAATATGCTGAAAACGGCGCAGGGTACGCAGCCGCTGCATAAGCTGCTGATGCTCGACGGCACCACGCTGGCGCTCAAAGGCGAGGTCAAAGAGGCTTATAAAGGCACGGCCTATGGGCTGACGCTCGATGAAAAAACGCAGAAAATCTACGTTGGCGGCCGGGATTACGTCAACGAGATCGACGCGAAAAAGCAGCAGGTGCTACGCACCATTGCCCTCAGGAACACGCAGCCGCGGCTGCCCAGCGCGCAGAATCTGGCGGTGGACGCCGACTCCGGCCGGGTTTTCGTCGTCGCCTTCGACCATGACGACCGCAGCGGCCCCCGTGACGGGCTCTATATTTTCGACCTGCGCGACGGCAGGCAGCTGGGCTACGTGCGTACCGGCGCCGGGGCCAACGCGGTAAGGTACAACCCGAAATATAACGAGCTCTACGTCACCAATTTCACCAGCGGCACCCTCAGCGTTGTCGATGCCACGACCTATGCGGTGACCCGTGAATTCCGCACGCCGGTCTATCCAAACCAGATGGTGCTATCGGCGGACGGGGATACCCTGTACGTCGGAATAAAGGAAGGCTTCAACCGCGACTGGGATCCTGACGTATTTGTCGAAGGGGCGAAGGAACGCATCCTGCGCATCGATTTGCGCAAATCGTAGCCGACCGGCGCGCACTCGGGGCCCGGCGGCCATTCGTTTTTAGCGCATGATGCCTCTTATCGGACGGGCGGCCTGAAAAGGCCGCCTTTTTACGTTATAGTGCTCCGGTGCTGGAAACGCCTTGTCCGTTTCTGATGCCATTCTGGCCATTTTCAAATACGACGGCCAACAGGCTGTTGTAAAACAGGAGTATACAAACATGCGCTTACTTCACACCATGCTGCGCGTTGGCGATCTGCAGCGTTCTATCGAGTTTTATACCAACGTGCTCGGCATGAAGCTGCTGCGTACCAGCGAAAACACCGAATATAAATATTCGCTGGCCTTCGTTGGCTACGGCGAGGAGAGCGATACGGCGGTTATCGAGCTGACCTACAACTGGGGCGTCGACAAATACGATCTCGGCAGCGCCTACGGCCATATCGCCCTGAGCGTGGATAATGCGGCAGAAGCCTGCGAACGTATTCGCCAGAACGGCGGCAACGTCACCCGCGAAGCCGGCCCGGTTAAAGGCGGCACCACGGTTATCGCCTTCGTTGAAGATCCGGACGGTTACAAAATCGAGCTGATCGAAGAGAAAGACGCCGGAAAAGGCCTCGGCCACTAACGGTTTCGGGCGCCGATCGGCGCCCGCTGTTTTATCCCCTGACTGCTGCAAGGCGCGGCAAAATTTGCCATAATGCGCGCTACTTTTTTCCAGTAAAGAGAATCTGATGTCCGAGAACGTTCAACTTAATGGTCTGTGCGACCGTTTTCGCGGTTTTTATCCTGTGGTTATCGATGTCGAAACCGCCGGGTTCAATGCCAAAACCGACGCCCTGCTTGAGATCGCTGCCATTACCTTGAAAATGGATGAGCAGGGTTGGTTGATGCCGGACGAAACGCTGCATTTTCATGTTGAACCTTTCGAGGGTGCGAACCTGCAGCCCGAAGCGCTGGCATTTAACGGCATCAACCCTAACGACCCTGAACGCGGCGCGGTGAGCGAGTACGACGCGCTGCACGCGATTTTCAAAATGGTCCGCAAGGGGATGAAGGACAGCGATTGTAATCGCGCCATCATGGTGGCGCACAACGCCACTTTCGATCTCAGCTTTACCATGGCTGCCGCAGAGCGTGCCGGGCTAAAACGCAACCCGTTCCACCCTTTCGTCACCTTTGATACCGCCGCACTGAGCGGGCTGGCGCTCGGCCAAACCGTGCTGTCCAAAGCCTGCCTCGCCGCCGGTATGGAGTTTGATGGCACCAAGGCGCACTCTGCGCTGTACGATACCGACCAGACTGCCCGGCTGTTCTGCGAGATAGTTAACCGCTGGAAGCGCCTTGGCGGATGGCCGCTGCCGCTGCCCGAGACGGAATAAGAGACAAAAAAAGCGACTTCATCGGAAGTCGCTTTTTTACGGGTAGCAAAATTATTCTGCTTTCGGCTCGTCAGTTTTATACTTCGCCGCCGTTTCTTTGATCAGCTGCTGGAGTTCACCGCGCTGATACATTTCAATCACGATGTCGCAACCGCCAACCAGCTCACCATCAACCCACAGCTGCGGGAAGGTCGGCCAGTTTGCATACTTCGGCAGCTCCGCGCGGATGTCCGGGTTCTGCAGGATATCGACGTAGGCAAAGCGTTCGCCGCACGCGGAGAGCGCCTGCACGGTCTGAGCGGAAAAGCCGCAGCTTGGCAGTTTCGGCGATCCTTTCATGTACAGCAGGATCGGGTTTTCAGCGATTTGACGTTCGATTTTTTCTACGGTAGTGCTCATTGTCATGCTTCCTTAACTTCTATACGGCAGTAATTTGTCATTGTAGCGTGCTGAACGCAGGACAGATAATAACATTTTTTTCACTCACTATATTTTATCTTCTGTGCCCAGAAGTTGCCTTATAAATATCACTTTATCAGCGGGCGCGGCGTCGCACTGCGCGCTTTGTGTACAAGCAGGCCAATGTCTGGCATATTTTTTTGCAATTGTTAATCAAACGACACTTTAGATACAAAAGAGTATTAACTTTCAGGGTTTTTATGCATTAGAATCGTTGGGTTTTGTCATTCATGGTCAGGTATGTGTACATGTCTGTAATTAATCAGGGGATTGCTCGGTGGCGCGGCTAAACAAAATCGCGATTTCGCTCTGCGCATTACTGTTTACATCTATCTCATTTACACCACTGGCGCATGCTTCAGGGCATACGCACGCCTCCGCCACGCCGAAAGCGCATCAGGCAAAGGGCACCACCGAACGCAAGAAAAAAGCCTCCACTCAGAAAACAAAATCCAGCGCCAAAACCTCCAGCAAGAAAGCATCGACCTCCTCCCGCGCCAAACACCCTACCCGCACCACCGCTTCGAGCCAGACGGCATTAAACCGTCAGGCCGCCGGTGGAACGAAAAAATGCGTGTTGCGCAAAGGCTATAAAAAACAGTGCGCGACCTCGGCTAAATCCACTATCGAGCCGACGCTGGCCAGCGTGAAGCAGAAGTGCGTCGTGCGTAAAGGCTATAAAAAGCGCTGCAAGCCGGTTGCCGAAGAAGAAGTGCCGCTGACGCTGGCCGATGCGCATAAGGTGCGGGTGCAAAAAGCGCAGAGCACCGCGATGTCGAAGCTGATGGACCAAATTGGCAAGCCCTATCGCTGGGGCGGCACCTCGCCGCGCACCGGCTTTGACTGCAGCGGGCTGGTTTATTACGCCTATAAAGACCTGGTTAAGATTCATATCCCGCGCACGGCGAACGAAATGTACCACCTGCGCGATGCTCGCCCCGTCGATCGCGGCGAGCTGCAGAGCGGCGATCTGGTCTTCTTCCGCACCCGCGGTCGAGGCACTGCAGATCATGTCGGCGTTTACGTCGGCAACGGCAAGTTTATCCAGTCGCCGCGTACCGGACGCGATATTCAGATTACCTCGTTAAGCGAAGATTACTGGGTTCGCCACTACGTTGGCGCCCGCCGCGTGATGACGCCTAAAACCATCCGCTGATGACCCCCTGCCGCGCCTGCGGCAGGTTAACTCTCTCTTTTGCCACATCTTTTAATTTGCTACTATCTCCCTGCGCATTACATGGTTATTGCGCGCATTAATATAATAAGGAGAGTAGCAATGTCGTTCGAATTACCTGCATTACCATATGCGAAAGACGCCCTGGCGCCGCACATTTCCGCTGAAACCCTGGAGTACCATTACGGTAAGCATCACCAGGCCTACGTCACTAACCTCAACAACCTGATCAAGGGCACCGCTTTTGAAGGCCAGTCTCTGGAAGAGATCGTTCGTTCTTCCGAAGGCGGCGTCTTTAACAACGCGGCCCAGGTCTGGAACCACACCTTCTACTGGAACTGTCTGGCGCCGAATGCCGGCGGTGAGCCGGAAGGCGAACTGGCGGCAGCCATCGCTAAATCCTTCGGCAGCTTCGCTGATTTTAAAGCGCAGTTCACCGATGCGGCGGCGAAAAACTTCGGCGCAGGCTGGACGTGGCTGGTCAAAAATGCCGACGACAGTCTGGCAATTGTCTCCACCAGCAACGCCGGCACGCCGCTCACCGGCAGCGCTAAACCGCTGCTGACCGTGGATGTCTGGGAACACGCTTATTACATTGACTACCGTAACGCCCGTCCAAACTATCTGGAGCACTTCTGGGCGCTGGTAAACTGGAAGTTTGTCGCGGCTAATCTGGCGGCATAAAACTGCACCGCAGAAGGGGAAACCCTTCTGCGGTGATTGTTAGCGGCTGGCTAAGGCCTCTTGCGGCCGTCCGCGACCGCTGAACAGCACCAGCATCAGCGCCACGCCGGCAATGATTGCCCCCATCACCGGAACAAATGCGTAGCCCAGCCC
>NZ_JAQGFU010000216.1:0-6744 GCF_030078455.1 Klebsiella sp. Ech2A
AGGGACGGGCCAGCAGCCAGGCGAGGCGCTTCTCATCCCGGCTCATCGGCGGCAGCGGCGTCCGCTCCCGCGGCGGATGCGGCCTGCCGGGAAACAGCAAGCAAATCAGCACCACCAGCGCCGCGCCCTTCAGCCAGCCCAGCACCGGCGTGTGCAGCAGCAGGTACGGCAGATAGTTGAGGTGAATACCGTACGACCCCTCCGCCGCGCCGCTCATCACTAAATTCGGCACGTTGGCGGGTAGAATCGTCGCCGACAGCTGGAAGGTGCCGAAGCCGACCGCCAGCGCCAGTCCGTACCAGGCGCGGGTGCCGTCCTCAATCCCGGCACGCTTCGCCATCGCCGCGACGATCGGCATCAGCAGCGCGATGCGCCCCATATTGGAGGGCATTACGAAGGCCAGGGCATAGCTGAGCAGCACCACGCTGCCCACCATCAGCGGCCAGGAGTCCGTCAGCCTGGCCGACAGCGCCTGCGCCGCCCTGTCCGCCAGGCCGGTTTTACGAATCGCGATCCCGAGGACAAAGCCGCTGAACACCAGCCAGAACGCCGATGACGCGAAGCCGCCAAAGATAACCTCCGGCGGCGCGATTTTCGCCATCATCGCCGCGGCGAAAAACAGCAGCGCGGTAATAAATTCCGGCAGCAGGGAGGTCGCCCACAGCAGGATGGTAATGCCGACAATCAGGGAGGGAAGGAACAGAGGGTGAGAAAGCCAGAGCGACATACCTGTCTCCTGTCGTTTTTTTCAGCAAGAATACGACGCCGGGTCAGACAGGTAAATGCCAGATATGGTGGGGTCATTGCAGGATCGCGCAGCTATGGTCCTGAATCTCTTCCGCAGAGGCGCGGTTGAGGGTCAGCAAATTGCGCTCGGTGGCCAGCAGCACCAGCGAACCGTCGCTCTGTTCGGCCATCGCCAGCGCGAAGCGCCCCATGTGTTGACGCGCCTCGGGCACCTCTTCCGCCAGCATCAGGAAGGGGCTGCGCTGGGCCAGCTCCGCTTCGGTCACCCGGCGCGTCAGATATTCATGGCCGAGCAAACCGCCCGGCAGAGGCAGCCAGCGGCTGCTAATCGCCGAGGCCTCGCGGTCCAGCTGGGCACGAACGTCCTGGCGCAGGCAGGAGATATGAATATGGAGATGGTTCTGCGTGCGCCCGCTGCGGGAGTTAATCGTCAGCGCAACCGCGTTATCGGGTATCGGCGAGCCGCGGCGTTCGCTCATAATTTCCCGGCCTTGCCAGGCCTGCCAGAAGAAGTTTGGCGTCTGCGGGTTGAGCAGGAGCGGGCTCTCGGTGCCGTTAATCCGGTACGTCGGCATCAGCAGATACTGCAGCGGCCCGTTGCGGTCTTTAAACAGGACGTAGCCGCCTTTGAGATTGACCTCAGCGCAGGGGGCCGGGTTTTGCTGCTGCTGCTGATTGACCACGCACTGCTGCAAAACGATGTGCCGCAGCGCGTCCGGGTTGCCGGAGTGCAGCCAGTACCAGCCGCCTGCCGCAATCGCCGCCAGCAGCACCAGCAGCCCCAATAAAAGGTATCGTACTCTTCGCATTATGTTTTCCTGTCTCAGCCAGAACCGGAAGAGTAGCGTAATTTGATGACCAAATGAAAACGCCCGGTTATTTAACCGGGCGTTGAGGGGGAGAGATTAACGCTGACTAATCTGGTCGAAGGTGCCGCCGTTAGAGAAGTGCTCCTTCTGGGCTTTGGTCCAGCCGCCAAACTCCTGGTCGATAGTAAACAGCTTCAGCTTCGGGAACTCGCTGGCATATTTGCTGGCAACGGCCGGGTCGCGTGGGCGATAGTAGTTCTTCGCCGCGATCTCCTGGCCTTCCGGAGAGTAGAGATACTTCAGGTAGGCTTCTGCCACCTGGCGGGTGCCTTTTTTATCGACCACCTTATCCACGACTGAAACGGTCGGCTCGGCCAGAATCGATTCGCTCGGGGTGACGATTTCAAATTTGTCTTTACCCAGCTCGTTTGCCGCCAACAGGGCTTCGTTTTCCCAGGCAATCAGCACATCGCCGATCCCACGTTCAACGAAGGTATTCGTTGAGCCACGGGCGCCGGAATCCAGCACTTCGACGTTTTTAAACAGCGCCTTCACGAACTCCTGGGCTTTCGCCTGGTCACCGTGGTTCTGGTGCAGGGCGTAGCCCCAGGCCGCCAGGTAGTTCCAGCGCGCGCCGCCGGAGCTTTTCGGGTTCGGCGTAATGACCGACACGCCCGGTTTAATCAGGTCGTTCCAGTCATGAATTTGCTTCGGGTTACCTTTGCGAACGAGGAACACGATAGTGGAGGTATAGGGTGCGGAGTTATCCGGCAGGCGTTTCAGCCAGTTTTTATCGATGCGGCCGCGCTCGGCAATCGCGTCGACGTCATAGGCCAGCGCCAGGGTGACGACATCGGCTTCGATGCCGTTAATGACCGACGTTGCCTGCTTACCGGAACCGCCGTGGGACTGACGAATCACCACATTGTCGCCGGTTTCCTGCTTCCAGTGCGCGCTGAACGCTTTGTTGTACTGTTCGTACAGCTCGCGCGTCGGATCGTAAGATACGTTTAATAGCTGAATGTCTTTTGCCAGAACGCTGGCGGATGCCAGCAACAGAGTTAACCCCACGCCCCACTTATTCATCGCACCGCTCTCTATATGTCATGTTGTGATGAGCTAAGCGTGCCAGAAAGCGAACCGATGATTAAAGAATAAAAAAAGATTGGCTATAACCTGAGAGAATATACGAAGGGGTAAGACTAACCCCCTCCCGAGCAGGAGAGGGTGAGGACGCGAGGGCTACACTTCTTCCATGCGGCCCAGCAGCGCCTGCAGACGATCCTGCCAGCCCTGCTGCTGCTCTCTCAGCTGGCCGTTTTCACGCTCCAGCTCTTCGCGGCTGTGCTGTGCGCCCTGAACTTCCTGCGCCAGCGAGTTGTTCTTTTCTTTCAGCTCTTCGATTTCCATCTGCAACAGCGTGATGGTATCAATCGCCTGCTGTACTTTTGACTCTAACTTCTCAAACACTTCTAATGACATCGTCATACCTCTCCTGAACTTGCAAGGCGTTGATAGAAACCGTCCGTTTCGTATACGCGTTGACGCCTTAACGAAAATAAGCGCACTACAGTGGTGATGCAGTCGATTGTATGAATCCCCGCCTTCCCTGTCCAGCGACAACCCGCGCAGATTGCGGTTTGCAACACTTTTCAGCCTTTACCTGGCGTATTCGGCGCTAATTCCCGGCACTTCTGCGGCAATTGTTAATCATTGGGTTAGCGCCGCGCGTCCGTAAACGCTCTTTAATGTGCTACAACACGCGTTTATGGCGCGAAAACGCTCATTTTCTTGACCTGGCACACACATTTAGAGTTCGATATTTCTCGTTTGTGTTCGTTAACGATAAATTAACACTATGCCTACATGGCAGCGTGGTCGACGACGACCTTCATACTTACAATAATCACCACTTTGTTTCAGGATTCGATTATGAGCCAAACATCAACACTAAAAGGCCAGTGCATCGCAGAGTTCCTCGGTACCGGGTTGTTGATCTTTTTCGGCGTTGGGTGCGTCGCTGCGCTCAAGGTCGCGGGAGCCAGCTTCGGTCAATGGGAAATCAGCATCATCTGGGGTCTGGGCGTCGCGATGGCGATTTACCTGACCGCAGGCGTATCCGGTGCTCACCTTAACCCGGCGGTTACCATCGCGCTGTGGCTGTTCGCCTGCTTTGACGGACGTAAAGTTGTTCCTTTTATCGTTGCGCAATTCGCTGGCGCCTTTTGCGCTGCGGCATTAGTTTACGGGCTTTATTACAATCTTTTCCTCGATTTCGAACACTCGCATAATATGGTGCGCGGTAGCGTCGAAAGTCTTGACCTGGCAGGTATTTTCTCCACTTACCCGAACCCGCATATCAACTTCATGCAGGCTTTCGCGGTAGAGATGGTGATAACCGCTATCCTGATGGGCGTGATTCTGGCGTTAACCGACGACGGCAACGGCATCCCGCGTGGCCCGATGGCGCCGCTGCTGATTGGCCTGTTAATCGCCGTCATCGGCGCATCGATGGGACCGCTGACCGGCTTTGCGATGAACCCGGCGCGCGATCTTGGGCCGAAAACGTTCGCCTGGCTTGCCGGCTGGGGTGAGGTCGCCTTCACCGGCGGCAAAGATATTCCCTATTTCCTGGTGCCGCTGTGCGCGCCGGTGGTCGGTGCCGCTCTGGGCGCGTTCGGCTACCGCAAGCTGATTGGCCGCCACCTGCCCTGCGACATCTGCGAAGTCGAGGAGAAGGAGACAACCTCCGCCTCTACGACGCAACACAAAGCTTCGCTGTAATCTGACTACGAGACTCATACTATGACCGACAAAAAATATATCGTTGCGCTCGACCAGGGCACCACCAGCTCCCGGGCCGTAGTGATGGATCACAATGCCAATATCGTCAGCGTTTCTCAGCGTGAATTTGAACAAATTTATCCTAAGCCAGGCTGGGTTGAACACGACCCAATGGAGATTTGGGCCTCGCAAAGCTCGACGCTGGTTGAAGTGCTGGCAAAAGCGGACATCAGCTCCGACGAGATCGCCGGTATCGGCATCACCAACCAGCGTGAAACCGCCATCGTCTGGGAACGTGAAACCGGCAAGCCGATTTATAACGCCATCGTCTGGCAGTGCCGCCGTACCGCCGAGATCTGCGAGCAGCTCAAGCGTGACGGCATGGAAGAGTACATTCGTCAGGCCACCGGCCTGGTCGTTGACCCGTACTTCTCCGGCACCAAGGTGAAGTGGATCCTCGATCACGTTGAGGGCGCGCGCGAACGCGCTAAGCGCGGCGAGCTGCTGTTCGGCACCGTGGACACCTGGCTGGTGTGGAAAATGACCCAGGGCCGCGTGCACGTCACCGACTACACCAACGCCTCGCGCACCATGCTGTTCAACATCCATGAGCTGGACTGGGACGACAAAATGCTCGACGCGCTGGATATTCCGCGCGCCATGCTGCCGGAAGTGCGTAAGTCCTCCGAGATATACGGCCAGACCAACATCGGCGGTAAAGGCGGCACGCGTATTCCTATCGCCGGTATCGCCGGCGACCAGCAGGCGGCGCTGTTCGGCCAGCTGTGCGTCAAAGAGGGGATGGCGAAAAATACCTACGGCACCGGCTGCTTTATGCTGATGAATACCGGTGAGAAAGCGGTGGCCTCCACCCACGGCCTGCTGACCACCATCGCCTGCGGCCCGCGCGGCGAAGTGAACTATGCCCTGGAGGGCGCGGTCTTTATGGCCGGCGCCTCGATTCAGTGGCTGCGCGACGAGATGAAGCTTATCAACGACGCGTTCGATTCCGAATATTTCGCCACCAAGGTGAAGGATACCAACGGCGTATACGTGGTTCCGGCGTTTACCGGCCTCGGCGCGCCGTACTGGGACCCGTACGCTCGCGGCGCGATCTTTGGCCTGACCCGCGGGGTCAATGCCAACCACATCATCCGCGCCACCCTGGAGTCTATCGCCTATCAGACCCGCGACGTGCTGGAGGCGATGCAGGCTGACTCCGGCATCCGCCTGCACGCGCTGCGCGTCGACGGCGGCGCGGTCGCCAACAACTTCCTGATGCAGTTCCAGTCCGATATTCTCGGCACCCGCGTCGAGCGCCCGGAAGTCCGTGAAGTGACGGCGCTGGGGGCGGCTTACCTGGCCGGCCTGGCGGTTGGCTTCTGGCAGAACCTGGACGAGCTGCAGGAGAAAGCGGTGATCGAGCGCGAGTTCCGTCCGGGGATCGAAACCACCGAACGTAACTACCGCTACAGCGGCTGGAAAAAAGCGGTGAAACGCGCCCTGGCGTGGGAAGAGCACGAAGAGTAATCCTGCCGTAACCGTCTCGGCGGCGCAACGCTTGCCGGGACGACGGCTTCATGCGCAACGTTTTTTCTTCGCCCGGATAAGGTGCCCGGCACCGCCTCCGGGCTTCTTTTTCGTCCCGTCATGCGAATGCCTTTTCCCCACACCTTTTCGGCGGAATTATTTTTCCGCAAACGCTGGCAAACGTTTGCTTTTGCACTACAGTCCGCTAAAATCCCCGCTTTGCCACCTTGGGATTGCTTGTGATGTCCGTGAATACCGCCGAGCCAGAAAATGCGCAACCGGTTGCGCATAAACAAACCAGCGAATTAATCTACCGCCTCGAAGACCGCCCCCCGCTTCCACAAACGCTATTCGCCGCCTTCCAGCACCTGCTGGCGATGTTTGTTGCGGTGATCACGCCGGCGCTATTAATTTGTCAGGCTCTGGGTCTTCCTGCCCAGGATACCCAGCACATCATCAGCATGTCGCTGTTTGCTTCCGGCGTGGCATCCATTATTCAGATTAAGGCCTGGGGGCCGGTCGGCTCCGGGCTGCTCTCCATCCAGGGCACCAGCTTTAACTTCGTCGCCCCGCTGATTATGGGCGGTACCGCGCTAAAAACCGGCGGCGCCGACGTGCCGACGATGATGGCCGCGCTGTTCGGCACCCTGATGCTGGCCAGCTGCACGGAAATGGTCCTCTCCCGCATTCTGCACCTTGCGCGACGCGTCATTACCCCGCTGGTTTCCGGCGTGGTGGTGATGATTATCGGCCTGTCGCTGATTCAGGTTGGCCTGACCTCCATCGGCGGCGGCTACTCGGCGATGGCCGACCACACCTTCGGCGCGCCAAAAAACCTGCTGCTGGCGGGTATCGTGCTGGGGCTGATCATTAT
>NZ_JAQGFU010000217.1:0-6717 GCF_030078455.1 Klebsiella sp. Ech2A
CAGGCTCGCCAGCAGCAGCCTGGCGTCGGCGGAGTGCGGGAGAAGCTCCCCCGGCGGCGTATCCTGCCACCAGATGCCGCTCCCGGCAGCGTGCAGCTGCTCCCCCAGCTGCCAGCGTCCTCGCAGCACCCAGGCGACTCCCGTCGCGCCGGGCCGCTGCGCGCTGGACACCACGCTCACCTGCGCCGTGGCCCGGCTACGCTGGGTCATTATGTTGAAGTCCAGCCCCGGCTGCGCAATCCCCTCGCTGGCCAGCGGCCATTCGCCGGCAAAGGCCCACGGCTCCCACAGGTGCAGGTGATGGGCGATATCTCCGCCGCGCAGCCACAGCGAGCCGCCGTCTATCAGGGTTATCACCCGATCCACGCCCGGAAAGGGTGAAAACGGTCCGTCGCTTTGTAACGTGGCGATGCTGGCCCGCCAGAGAAACGGCGCATCGGGCGACGGCACGCTGACGATTTCACGGGTTTCGCCGCCGCCGTTTTTCCACGGCGTGACGGGCAGGGAGGATAGCTGAAAAGAGACGATCATCGAAGTTGAGACCTCTGCTGGATGGAGGTTAGGGGGCGCGCATCGCACACGTTAGGCTGCGACGGGATGTTGCTTTTTTGTTTATTTATATCACACAAAATATTTACATCTTCATCACAAATTTATCATGTGCGCGGTGCGCGTGGTTGTCAATGCTTGTATATACATGATCTGTCATATGTGCGGACCCTACGACAATGCGCGTAGATGCAAGAAACCCGGGTCCCTGGCGGTTGGAAAACCGATTATAGCGAGGAAACTATGTCTTCTTTTTCTTCAACAGATGGGCAGTCAAAAGGCAGTGAACAGCGCATAACGGAAACGCGCTCGATCGATTTTATCCCCGAAGGCGAGAGACATGGACATCCTTTCAGCCAGTTTACGCTGTGGTTTGGCGGCAATCTGCAGATTACCGCTATCGTTACCGGCGCGCTGGCCGTGGTGCTGGGCGGTGACGTGGTGTGGTCGCTGATTGGCCTGCTGCTGGGGCAGGTTCTGGGGGCCGCGGTGATGTCGCTGCACGCCCTGCAGGGCCCGCGCCTGGGGCTGCCGCAGATGATCATCAGCCGCGCGCAGTTTGGCGTTTTTGGCGCGGTGGTTCCGCTGGTGCTGGTCTGCATTATGTACGTTGGCTTTTCCGCCAGCGGCACCGTCCTTGCCGGGCAGGCGATGGCAAGGCTGCTGTCGGTCTCAAACGTCACCGGCATGCTGCTGTTCAGCGCGATTATCATCGTCATTGCCGTGCTGGGCTATCGGGTGATCCATAAGCTGGGCAAAGTGGCGAGCATCGTCGGCGTGCTGGCGTTTGCCTATCTGTTTATTACGCTGCTGCTCTCCGCAGACCTGTCGACCATCGCGCAGAATAGCCATTTCTCCCTGCCGATGTTCCTGCTGGCCGTGTCGCTCTCCTCGTCGTGGCAGATAGCCTTCTGCCCGTACGTTTCCGACTACTCGCGCTATTTGCCGAGCAACGTATCGGGGGCGAAAACCTTTTTCTGCGTCTTTAGCGGTACGGTGCTTGGCACCCAGGCGTCAATGACCCTGGGCGTGCTGACGGCGGCCATTGCCGGCAGCGCTTTCCCCGGGCATGAAGTGAGCTTTATCGTAGGATTAGGTAAAAGCCAGGTGATGGCTATGGTTATCTACTTTGCGATCTGCTTCGGCAAAATCACCTTCACGACGCTCAATGCCTACGGCAGCTTTATGTCGCTGAGCACCATCGTTTCCGGCTTTCGCCGCCAGACGTCGCTATCGCAGCGATCGCGCCTTATCTTCGTGGTTCTGATGGTGTCAATATCGTGCATTATCGCGCTGCTGAGCGAGCCGGCGTTTCTGAAGAACTTCACCCACTTCCTGCTGTTCCTGCTGGCGTTTTTCGTTCCGTGGAGCGCCATTAGCCTCACCGATTACTATCTTATCTCTGCCGGCGCCGTGGATATTCCCGCGCTCTCTGATCCGAAAAAACGCTACGGCTACTGGAATATTTACGCCATAACCATCTACGTGGTGGGGGTGCTTATCCAGCTGCCGTTTATCGAGAACCCGCTGTTCCACGGCTCGTTGACGTGGATATTCGCCGGTAACGACGTGTCGTGGATTATCGGCTGGTTCGCCACCGGGCTGCTGTACTACTCGCTGCGTCGCTTTGACCGGCGGGTGCTGCCGGCGCAAACCATACTTCCGGGCTGAGAACGCGGCTGCGGGCACCGCTAAGCAACGGGCCCGGGCAAGGCGCCAGCCTTACCCGGGTGATTGAGGGTCTATTTACCGTCTTTGCGCCACGCGTCGGCGGTCAGCGCTTCGCCAAAGTGGCCGGCGATCAGCCGCTTGGTCAGGTCATGCAGCGGCGAAGCCAGCACGTCAGCGGTGCTGCCGCGCTCCACTACTTCCCCCTGATGCATCACCAGAACCTGATCGCTAATATGCTTCATCATGCCTAAATGCTGGGTAACGTAGATATATGAAATCCCCTGTTTTTCCTGCAGCTCCAGCATCAGGTTGATCAGCTGCGAACGCATCGACATATCCAGCGACGCCAGCGCCTCATCGCAGACAATGACCTTCGGCCGCAGGATCAGCGCGCGCGCAAGGCCCAGACGCTGCTTTTGCCCCGGCGCCAGCATATGCGGGTAGTAGCTGACGTGGTCCGGCAGCAGGCCGACCATCCGCAGCGTCTCAATAATCTGCTTCTGCCGCGCCTCCGGCTCAAGCTCGGTGTTCAGACGCAGCGGAAAGTCGAGGATCTGCGAAATGCGCTGCCGCGGGTTCAGCGAAGTTGACGGATCCTGGAAAATCATGCGGATACGCTGGCTGCGGAACGAGTAGTCGCCGAATGCCAGCGGGCGGTCGTCAATCAGCAGCTCGCCGGCGCTGGGTTCAATCATGCCGGCCAGCATTTTCGCCAGCGTGGATTTCCCCGAGCCGTTCTCGCCGATGATCGCCAGAGTCTGACGCTCGCGCAGCGTAAAGCTCAGCGGCTTGACCGCTTCCACCGTCTGACGACGAAACCAGCCGGTACGATAGCGAAAGGTCTTACTCAGATTGCGCACTTCGAGCAACGTTTCGACCATTTCACTCTTTCTCCATGTTCAGCGGGAAATGACAGGCGTACAGATGCGCCCGCGCGCCGGTCAGCCGCGGGGCTTCGATGCATTTGCGCTGGGCGTACGGGCAGCGCGGCCCGAGTCGGCAGCCGATCGGCAGCTGCTCAAGCAGCGGAATGGCCCCCGGCATGGTGTTCAGGCGGCTTTTGTGCGGCAGCGCGCTGCCAAAATCGGGGATCGCGCGGATTAACGCCTGGGTGTAGGGGTGATGGGGCGTGGTGACCAGCTCTTCGCTCGGCGCTGATTCCACGGTTTGCCCGCAGTACATGACGTTGATTCTGTTCGCCCATTTGCTCAGCATCTGCAGGTCGTGGCTGATCAGCAGGATAGTGGTGCTGTTGTTCTGATTGAGCCGCGTCAGCAGGCGGATAATTTGCGCCTGGGTGGTGGGTTCCATCGCGTTAGTCGGCTCATCGGCGATCAGCAGGCGCGGCTGGTTGGCAAGGGCGATGGCGATCATTACCTTCTGACACTCCCCGTCGGTTAACTCGTAGGGGAAACTGCGCATTGTGTCTTTATGATCCTTGATGCCCACGCGGTGCAGGAGCTCTATCGCCCGGCGTTTGCGCCAGCCGAGACGCTGCCACCAGCGGCCCTTAAAGGTCCAGCCGGGAATGTTCTGCATCAGCTGCTGGCCGATCCGTTCGGAGGGGTCGAGACAGGACTGCGGCTCCTGGAAGATCATCGACACGTTGTGGCCAATCAGCTTGCGGCGTTCGCGGCTGGAGAGGCGCAGCAGGTCGATATCGTCGAAGCGCATGCGGTCGGCGGTGACCCGCCAGTTGTCCTTGGTTACGCCGCATATCGCTTTGGCAATCAGGCTTTTACCGGAACCTGATTCGCCGACCAGCCCGCGAATTTCGCCCTCGTTGAGGGTCAGGCTGACGCGATCGACGGCTTTGACCCAGCCTTCGTTGGTTTTGAATTCGATGGTTAAATTGCGAATATCGAGCAGCGGCATTATTCCACCCCGGCGATAATTGCGCGGCGGATACCGTCGCCCAGCAGGTTAACCAGCAGGACGCTAATCATAATGGCGGCGCCCGGCAGCATCACCGTCCACGGAGCCACGTAAATCAGCTCCAGCGCGTCGCCGAGCATCGCCCCCCACTCCGGAGAGGGGAGCTGCGCGCCGAGGTCGAGGAAGCCCAGCGCGGCAATATCGAGGATCGCCATCGACAGCGCGCGGGTAATCTCGGTCACCAGCCCGGAAGTGATATTGGGCAGGACCGCGAACCAGAGAATATTCAGCGTTGAGGCGCCGTCGAGCCGGGCGGCAATAACGTACTCTTTTTCCAGCTCGTCGTGCACCATGCTATAGACCGAACGCACGATGCGCGGCAGCAGCGCCAGCCAGACGGCGAACATGGCGTGGCTCAGATGCGGTCCGGCAAAGGCGACGACGATAATCGCCAGCAGCAGCGACGGAATCGACAGCAGGGTATCGAGGACGTGGTTCAACATCGCCGACAGCAGGCCGTGGGTCGAACCGGCAATCACGCCGAGCACCAGGCCAAACAGCGAGGCGCCGAAGGTGACGACGAACGCGCCGCCGACGGTGGGCGCCGCGCCGCTCAGCAGACGGCTCAGGACGTCGCGGCCGAGATCGTCGGTGCCGAGAAAGAACGACACCTCGCCGTAGCGCGACCATGAGGGCGGCAGCAGCTGATAGCCGAGGAACTGCTGATCGATGCCGTAAGGGGCAAACCAGCCGCCAAAAACGCACAGCAGAATCAGCCCGGCGCAGCCGTACAGGCCGATCATGGCGCTGGTGTCGCCGTAGAATTTGCGCCACACGGTGCGCAGCGCGCCCGGGGGGCGCTTCTCCAGGTACACGCTATCGTAAGGCATATGAATCCGTTTTAATCTTGTTAGTCATGCTGTATGTCTTTTTAAAGTTTCCGCTAGTATCAATGCCTTGCCGACAGTTAATGCGTTAATCTTGCGCACTTATTTGACGGTTATCACTCTGTGCAAAAAGCGTACGCTGCTGCGTATCTCTTCTCCCGGAGTGTCCCATTGCTCACCGACGCAAAATTAAGAACTGCCCCTGGCAAAAAAGACATAATCGAGGTCATTTCAGAGGCTCAGGATCTGAATGTCAGGCTGTCTATATCCGGCAGTATAACATTCTTTTACCGCGACAGAGGGAACGGGAAAGCCGCTCAGCCGCCGACTGGCGATAATCCGACCGTATCATTATTTCATGCCCTGGAGCACAGGGAGGCGTTCAGGGTAGGGCTGACCGGAGGGTTTGCACCACGATAGCGGTCGCGCGCAACCGCACTAAATCAGGACAGATATCCATTCCGTTGCCGCTCTTTGGTGCAAGCCTCTCTGCCTGGCTGCCAATACCGTTGCTATGTACGTAGAAATATAACGATGGCACCGTTCTTGCTTTATACCCTTCACGATCGCAATAAAAACCTGAATCACTCCCAACGAAGGGGGGATTCAGGCTGGACAACGGCGCCCATACTTCCCCACATCGATTGATACCGGTGTTCAGGGAGGAATGGGCGCTTTTTTTATCGTTTGAGCAATGACCGTCAAAGGTCTTTCTGCCCGACAGGATGACAACCATTCAGGAGCGACTGGCATGAACACCGAGCCCGCTATAGCAGTGAAAACCGTTTGCCCCTACTGCGGAGTGGGCTGTGGTATGGCCCTCGAGGTTCAGGGGGAAAAGGTCATCAAGGTGTCAGGCATCAAAACGCATCCTACGAACTTTGGCCGCTTATGCACAAAAGGCTCCACCAGCGCCCAGGCTCTCCGCGATTCCGGGCGAATGGAGTCCGCATTCCTGAGGCACGACCGCAAGGACGATCCGATCCAAACGGCGATGGATGCCGCCATAAAAGAGACCGCCGGGCGCCTCAGGGAAATCCTGAATAAAGAGGGCCCTGATGCCATTTCCCTTTATGTTTCAGGGCAGATGTCGCTGGAAGCGCAGTATCTGGCAAACAAGCTGTGCAAGGGCTATATCGGAACCAACCAGATTGAGTCGAACTCCCGGCTCTGCATGGCCAGCGCAGGCAGCGGCTACAAACTCTCTCTGGGTTCAGATGGCCCCCCGGGCTCCTATCAGGATTTTGACCAGGCCGAGGCGTTTTTTGTCATTGGTGCCAACATGGCCGATTGTCACCCGATTCTCTTTCTCCGGATGATGGATCGGGTCAAAGCCGGTGCGAAGCTGATCGTGGTTGACCCCCGGCGCACCGCGACGGCGGATAAAGCCCATTTATTTATGCAGATAAAGCCCGGGACAGACCTCGCGCTGCTTAACGGACTGCTGCATTTGCTGCACGCCGCCGGTCATACCGATCCTGAATTTATCATGCAGTACACCGAAGGCTGGGAGGCCATGCCTGAGTTTTTAGCGGACTATCCCCCGGATAAAGTCAGCGCCGTAACCGGCATTCCCGAGAGCGACATTCGCCGTGCGGCGCAGATGTTAGGGGAAGCCAAATCCTGGATGAGCTGCTGGACAATGGGGCTAAACCAAAGCACCCACGGTACCTGGAACACCAATGCCATCTGCAATCTACACCTCGCTACCGGCGCCATTTGTAAACCCGGCAGC
>NZ_JAQGFU010000218.1:0-6658 GCF_030078455.1 Klebsiella sp. Ech2A
GGATGAGGGGGAGGGAACCCGCGAGCGCGCGGACCGGCTAAGCGAACGACTGGCGCTAGAGAAAGAACAATCTCCGCTGCTGGAGCAGCTCTGGCAGAACCGGGACTACTTTACCCGGCGCTCGCAGTGGATATTTGGCGGCGACGGCTGGGCGTACGATATCGGCTTCGGCGGTCTCGATCACGTGCTGGCCAGCGGGGAGGACGTCAATATCCTGGTGTTTGATACCGAGGTCTACTCCAATACCGGCGGGCAGTCGTCGAAGTCGACCCCGACGGCGGCTATCGCCAAATTTGCCGCCCAGGGCAAACGCACCGGTAAGAAAGACCTCGGCATGATGGCGATGAGCTACGGCAATGTCTACGTCGCGCAGATTGCGATGGGGGCCGATAAAGATCAGACCCTGCGCGCGATTGCCGAAGCCGAGGCCTGGCCGGGGCCGTCGCTGGTGATTGCCTATGCCGCCTGCATCAACCACGGACTGAAGGCCGGGATGAGCTGCAGCCAGCGGGAGGCGAAACGCGCGGTGGCGGCGGGATACTGGCATCTGTGGCGCTATCATCCGCAGCGCAAGGCGGAAGGCAGGACGCCGTTTGTCCTTGATTCCGAAGAGCCTGAAGAGAGCTTCCGCGACTTTCTGCTCGGCGAGGTGCGCTATGCCTCTCTGCACAAAAGCACGCCACATCTCGCGGACGCGCTGTTCGAACGGACGGAGGAAGATGCCAGAGAGCGGTTCAGGAAGTATCAGTCGCTGGCCGGGGACGAATAACGCCGGTCCTGCACAGCCGCAGAGTTGGGATGAAAGGAGACAATGCAGAGGGATTTGCCATTTAACGACTTGCCGTCACCAATGTTGACAGGGGAACGCTATGTTTACCGGTATTATCCAGGGGATGGCGAAAGTGCTGTCCATTGAAGAAAAAAGCCATTTTCGCACCCACGCCATAGAGCTGCCCGCGGGTATGCTGGCGGGGCTCGAACCCGGGAGCTCGGTGGCGAATAACGGCTGCTGTTTGACGGTCACGCGAATTGACGGCGCGCGGGTGAGCTTTGATTTAATGGACGAAACTCTGCGTGCGACCAGCCTCGGTGCGCTCAGGGAAGGTGACTGGGTGAACGTTGAGCGCGCCGCCAGATTCAATGACGAAATAGGCGGACACCTGATGTCCGGCCATATTATGACCACCGCAGAAGTGGTGCAAATCGTGGCCTCTGAGCACAACCGTCGGATGTGGTTTAGTCTGCGGGACCCGGCGGCCATGAAGTATATCCTCTACAAAGGCTATATCGGCGTGGACGGGATCAGCCTGACCGTGGGTGAAGTGCTGCCGCTGCGTTTCTGCGTGCACCTGATCCCGGAGACGCTGCAGCGCACCACGCTGGGGGCGAAAAAGGTCGGTGAGCAGGTGAATATTGAAATCGATCCGCAGACTCAGGCGACGATCGATACCGTGGAGCGCGTGCTGGCCGCCGTCGCCGAAGAAAAAGGGCGCCAGGTCGCCCCGCTTGCTGCCTGGCCGCACGCCTAGCCTGTCACCTGGAGCACAATTTTGCCTATGTGATCCCCGCGCTCCATCATGGCGTGCGCCAGCGGGGCATCCTCGAGCCGGAAAACCTGATCAATGGTAAAGAACGTTTCCGCTATCGCGGCAGCCTCGACCATGCTCACGCCCGTCGGGATCGGCAGGCACTGCGTCGCGGGTAGCAGGCAGTATTCCGCGTAGCCGCCGCCGTTGGTCAGGCCACACACCTTGTCCCCGTGACGTTGTCACCTAGAGCCACAACGTTCCCGGCAACTTCAAGGCCGGGTACCGGAGTGACGCCCTCGGGCATAGGGTACTTTCCCTGCCGCTGTATCACATCCGGACGGTTTACGCCCGCGGCAGCAACTTGCACCAGCACCTCATCGGGGCCGGGCAGCGGCAGGGGCGACTCAGCCTCTCCAGCGGCGAGCGCGGCTGAAAAGGGTTTATCAGCATTGGGCCGTTCAACGACCAGCCAGGGTACTGGCGAGGTGTATTGACTTAGAGAGTAAGGTGACGGAAAAAACGCGTTCTCTTCAGCGGCATCGGGGGCGGGATGACGATCGTCGGAGGGTAAGCCGGTCATGATGATCTCCTTATGGGCGATTTACATTACAGCTTTAGCTTAGGTAAACCGCCCACAGGCAGCAATGAGGGATAGCCCTCAGCGGCTGACTCCCGGAATCTTTGGGACGCGCGTGTTAACGACTGGAGATGAGGGCAGCCCGTTGTATCTGCGCGCGATGTTAACGCGCAAGATCATTATCTTAGCCATGTTTTTCAATGAGATATTTTGTGCTCACTGAGTCTACAACCGCTCTTTGGTGGCTGACGACCATGATGATGCTCTGCGGGAGTTCGCGGCGGATAGCGCCTATCAGCGCGACGGCCGTCCCATCGTCCAGGTGGCTGGTTGATTCATCAAGGCAAATAAAATCGGGCTGATTCACCAGGATGCGGGCAAACGAAAGACGCTGCTGCTCGCCGCCGGAAAGGATACCGCGCCATGACTGGCGCTCATTCAGCTGCCGGCACAAATGGTGTAGCCCAACCCTCTTCAGGCAGCTCTCCAGCCGTTGATTGCTGACTTTAGCTAAGCCCGGATACGTCAACACGTGGCTCAGGAGATCGTCGGGCAGATACGGTTTTTGCGGCACGAACAGGCTTTTGCCGGTCGGGTGGCTATAGGCCCCGCTGCGGTATGGCCACAGCCCGCAGAGTACCCTTAAGAAGGTCGTTTTCCCACACCCGCTGGCGCCGGTAATCGCCACTGCCTCCCCGCGCCGTAAGTCGAGATTTATCGGGTTAAACAGGGGCGTACCATCAGCGTGACGGGCGACCAGATGAAGACAGCGTAACGTTCCGGGCTGGCGGGAAACGCGCGATTGCGCCGGCAGCGCGATTAAGCCTTGCTCAAACTGCCATAGCCTCTCTACCGTCGCTGACCAGGCCACTATCTGGCGGTAGGAGTCGATAAACCAGCCGAAGGCGTCAAGGACGTAGCCGAAAGCGGCGCGCGCCTGCATGACGCCGCCAAGCGAGATCTGTTTTGCGATGTACAGCGGCAGGACGGCAAAAATCGGGATCATCAGGCTCAGACGAAAATAGGAGGTGGTGAACGTATCCAGGCGAAACTCGCGCGACATCAGTCGCTGCCAGTTCTGCACAATCGCCGAAAAATGACGGTGTACGCGTCGCAGTTCGGCACGTTCGCCGCCGTAGAAGGCAATCTGCTCGCTATTTTCGCGGATGCGCAGCAGGCTGGCACGGTAGTCCGCCTCGCTTTTTTGCCGCTCTATATTCAGCTGATGCAGCGGGCTGCCTATCCAGTGGGCCAGCAGACTGCTAATAACCGCATACCCCAGCGCCACCCACACCAGATAGCCGTGCAGCGTGACGCTGTGTCCGGCGACGGTGAGGCTGAACGTGCCCGAGAGCTGCCACAGAATAACAATGAACGATAAAAGCCCCGTGATGTTTTTTAGCAGCGACAAAAATAGCCCAAGGCTCTGCTCAACCAGCAGCCGGATATCCTCGGCAATACGCTGATCGGGATTATCGGGTTCAGCATGGAGGCTCAGACGGTAATGATTATGTCGTCGCAGCCACAGATGGTGAAATCTTAGGGTCATCTTCTGTCGGCCGCGAACGATCAGTAATTTTTTCAGCCAGTTCGAGCTGATAATGAACGTCACAAACAGCGCGGTATATCCGGCATAGGAGAGCGCCAGCATGCCGATCGACGCCTGCTGAAAGTAGTCGCTGAGGGCATCGTAAAATTCCCGGCTCCAGTTGTTGTACTGAACGCTTATCCATACCACGCCCAGCGTAAGGGCGGTCAGCGTCAGCAATAAAAGCCATGAAAACCATTCGCGAGGGTGCAGCCAACAGGGGGCGATCAGCTGGTAAAACCGTTTCAAACTTTGCATAAAAAAGGTCGCACAGAGTGTGTAAAAAGCGTGACAGCCGCCCTCGCGGACGGCTGCCCATTATCCTTTGCGCTTAATAAGCCCATTTCACGTTGAACATGACGTTACGCGGATCGCCGTAGAAATTGTTGCCGCCGCGGTGACGGTTGGAAACGCCGAGGTAATACTCTTTATCCGTCAGGTTGTTACCGTTCAGGCTCAGGCTTATTTGTTTACTGTACTGATAGCCGATATTGGCGTTGAAAAGGGTGTATCCGCCCTGGGACACATCGTAGTTGGTGGTGGTATCCGTCTGCGCCGTCAGCCCTGCGCCGACGGACCATTTATCCCACTCTCCCGGCAGGCGATAGCTGCTATACAAGCGGAAAAGGTGCTGCGGCGTGTGTTTGCTGTAGTTGGTGCCTTTCTGCGTGGCGGCGGCTTCGAGATATTTGCTGTTATTAAGCGTGTATCCGGCGTAGATCTGCCAGCCCTGCGCAAGCTGCCCGGATATCTCCATTTCAATGCCCTGGCTCTGCACCTTGCCGTCGGCGACGTAGCAGTCATCGCAGTCCACCCCGCTCATGGCGTTATTGGCCTGAATAATGCGGAACAGGGCGACGGAGGCGTTCAGCCCGCCGTTGAAGAACTCCCCTTTGACGCCGGTTTCGTAGTTGCTGCCGGTGACCGGCGGCAGGAAGTTGCCGCTGGCATCCAGCGAGCTTTGCGGTTTGTATATTTCGGCATAGCTCAGATACCAGGTGTAGTCTTTGGCGAAATCCCACAGCAGGCCGCCGTAGGGGATGATTTTACCTTTCACCTTGTAGTTGCTGTGCGCGGTCATCGCCCCGGTGGTGAGATTGGTGAAATAGGAGTCGTAGGTAAAGCTGCTGTAACGGCTTCCGAGGATCAGCTTCCAGTCGTCCGTCAGGCTCAGCCGCGTCGTGGCGTACAGGCCGCGCTGATAGACGTTGTACTGATAGCGGCGGGTGTAATCCCAGTCGGGTTCAGAGAGGCTTTCAGGGTCCCAGCTATAGATATTTACCGCGCTGGTATTGCTCAGCGAACCAAATAAATTATTGAAGTTCTCCTTCTGATAATCACCGCCGAATACCAGCTGGTGGTCGCGATCCAGCAGCTCGAACGGCCCGCTCAGGTTAATGTTCACGCCGTACTGGCTGCTGCGGTTGTGTCGTTGCAGGTAGTTGTTGAGCTTCGCGCTGCCTGAATCATCCACGCCCTGAGTGCCGTTGCCGTAAACGCCGATGAATTTGCCCTCGGCGCTGGCGGTCGTGTAGTTCAGCGAGCTTTTGGCGACCCATTCGTTATCAAAATAGTGTTCGAGTTCAGCGTAGGCGTTAGTTTTCTCGAAGGTGATGTTATTCCAGCTGGCCCCCAGGAAGGTCGAGCGGGGCAGACCCAGGCTGGAGTAGTTGGTGGACATCGGCACGCCGTAAAGATTGGGCACCGTATCGGTTTTTTGCCAGGAGAGACCGGTGGTCAGCGTGGTCTGCGACGTCAAATCATAGGCGAGAGTACCGAACAGCACCTGGCGATCGCTGTGCACGTAATCGGTAAAGCTGTCTCTCTTTTGCAGTACGCCAACCGCGCGGCCGCGCAGCGAGGCATCGTCATTCAGCGGCCCGGAGACGTCCATTTCGCCGCGGTAGTTATCCCAGCTGCCGGCGCTGGCGCTGACGGAAGAGCGAAAATCATAGGTCGGACGCTTGCGCACCATATTCACCGTTCCCCCCGGTTCGCCGCTGCCCTGGGTCAGGCCTGACGCGCCGCGCAGAACTTCCAGATGGTCGTAAATGGCCAGATCCGGCGATTCGGTGGAGGCTTCGGCATACCCCATTCCAGCGAGGCTGTTTTGAAACGAGGAGCTGATACCGTCTTCCTGAAGGTTATCCATCGTGAAGCCGCGCGACTGGTAACGAGTCTGGTAGGAGCTTTCGTTGATGACGTTCACGCCCGTGACCTGACGCATCGCGTCGTCCAGCGAGGTCATATTCTGATCGTTCATCCGCTGGCGGGTAACCACGCTGACCGACTGCGGCGTCTCCCGTGGCGAGAGATTCAGACGGGTCGCCGCCGACATGCTGCGGGTGGTGTATGAGCCGGTATCTTCAGTCATCGCGCCGTAGTTAACGTCACCGATCACCACCATTTCGTCCCCTTCAGGGATCTTTTTCAGGGTGTAGCTGCCGTTGGGCTGACGTTCTGCCAGCAGCCCGCGATCGGTCAACAGCCGGGAGAAGCCTTCGGCAAGGGTGTAGGTGCCGTTGAGCGCCGGAGAGGATTTACCGGCCGTCAGCCGCGCATCGCTCGCCAGATAAATGCCCGACTGCGCGGCAAACTGATTCAGCTGAGTCGCCAGCGGCGCGGCCGGGATCGCATAGACGTGCTTATCCGTCGCCGTTTCGGCGGCCTGCGCAGCGGCAAAGGTCAGTAGCGGCGCACAAAACATCATGCGCAGGAGGGCGGCCGTCGGCGTACGACGGAAAATCCGCGGCGGGCTGGTGCGTGGTGATGATGACATAGATTCCCCTGATAATTCCCAAAAGTAAAAGTGCTGCATAGGGTTAATCGGATGAGGGCCCGTAAAGGGGAACCGATGAGGCGAATTTATTTGTTATTTATCGCGCGGGGCGACCGTCAGCCACCAGGAGAAGCGGCGGTTGAGCTGCACGGGCAGCGCGTTGGTGAGCATGTCCAGCGCCATAT
>NZ_JAQGFU010000219.1:0-6648 GCF_030078455.1 Klebsiella sp. Ech2A
GCTGAACACCCTGCCCGCTTCGGTTTCGTCGACGATGGGGGTCTATTTTGTGCCGGCGCTGACCGGGCTTGGCGCGCCGTGGTGGGACGATAGCGCCCGCGGCGTGATTTGCGGGCTGAGCCGCGGCGTTAAGCGCGCGCACCTGATCCGCGCCGCGCTGGAATCGATCACCTACCAGATTGCCGATGTGGTTGTCGCCATGCGCCAGCACGATGATTTCAGCCTCTCGGCGCTGATGGTCGACGGCGGACCGACCAAAAATGACTGGCTCATGCAGTACCAGGCCGATCTGCTGGGCTGCCCGGTGATGCGCAGCGACGTGCCGGAGCTCTCGGCCATTGGCGCAGCCCTGCTGGCCCGCAAGGCGCTCAATCCCGATGAACCGGTCGACCTGGCGGCCTTTTTAACCGCACACGGTGAATTTAGCCCCGACATGGCCCGCCACCAGCGCCTGCAGGCAAGATGGCAGGAGTGGCGCCATGCGGTGGACAGAACATTATGGAAACCGGCAACAACCGCCTGACGCCTACCAGGGGATCCGCGGGTGACGAACCTTAATCACTAACAGAAGGAGAATTCCGGCCCATACAACCGCCTTTACGGCCTTACGTTGTTTCACCGTACCCGACAATAACAACACAGAGAGAACATTGTCATGAAATTACGTTTAACGCTTTTAACTGCTGCAACCCTGACCGCGTTTTCTTTTACTGCTCAGGCAGTAGAAAAAGGCACCATCATGATCATGGTTAACTCGCTGGATAACCCGTATTACGCTTCTGAAGCCAAAGGGGCTAGCGAGAAAGCAAAAGAACTCGGATATAAAACAACCATTCTGTCTCATGGCGAAGATGTAAAAAAACAGAACGAACTGATTGATACCGCCATCGGTAAAAAAGTTCAGGGCATTATTCTGGATAACGCCGACTCAACCGCCAGCGTCGCGGCGATTGAAAAAGCGAAAAAGGCGGGTATTCCGATCGTATTAATTAACCGGGAAATTCCTGTCGACGACGTGGCCCTTGAACAGATTACGCATAATAACTTCCAGGCCGGTTCGGAAGTGGCTAACGTTTTTGTCGAGAAAATGGCGGAAAAAGGCAAATACGCCGAACTGACCTGCAACCTTGCGGATAATAACTGCGTCACGCGATCTAAATCATTCCACCAGGTCATTGACCAGTATCCGGATATGGTCAGCGTCGCTAAACAGGATGCCAAGGGTACGCTCATTGACGGCAAGCGCATTATGGACAGCATTCTGCAGGCCCATCCCGACGTCAAAGGCGTGATCTGCGGCAACGGACCGGTGGCCCTTGGCGCTATCGCCGCCCTCAAGGCGGCAAACCGGACTGACGTCGTGGTCGTCGGCATCGACGGCAGCAACGACGAGCGCGATGCGGTTAAGGCCGGCACGCTGCAGGCAACCGTGATGCTGCAGGCCCAGTCGATTGCGGCGCAGGGCGTTACCGACCTCGATAACTACCTGCAAAAAGGCGTCAAGCCCGCCAAGCAGCGCGTCATGTTCCGCGGCATTCTGATAACCAAAGATAACGCAGATAAAGTTCAGGACTTCAACATCAAATCCTGAGTTCGGGTTGTTGCGCCCCTTCGGGGGCGCGTAGGAGAGTGATATGTACAAAAAAACCTGGCTGGCACTGGCCGTTCTTACTCTCGGGGGCTGTCGTATCGTCTCCCAGCAGGAGCTGGCCGATCTTAAATCCCCGCCCAATCCGCACATGGCAAATATCGATCAAACCTGGCAGAACAGCATCGTGCCGCAGGTTGTGGCGCAGGCCCGTCCGGTCAGCGAACTGATGGCCGCCCTGCGCGCCGCTAAAGATTTCGACAGCGCCTGTCAGGCTCTGGGCTACCGCTCTCAGGAGGAGAACCCGTGCATTTTTTACGTCACGGTAGCGGGTAAAATCGACAAGATCGACGCCACCTCCCGCAGCGGCAAAATGACGGTTGCAGATGGCGCCGCCGGCCCGGTAGCGGTGCAGATTGGCCCGACGCTTCGCGGCACCCAGCTGCGCGATGGCTATAAAGGCACCAGCTATCAGGACTTTAATGACCAGGTGCTGTTTGGTGAATACGGCCGGGCCATTAATGAACAGGCGCTGAAAATGATCCAGGCCGCGCAGGTAAAAAGCGGCGAAACGGTCCAAGTATATGGCGTCTTCTCCGCCTGGGATATTCCGCAAACGGTTCCCGATATTACGCCAGCCAAAATCGTACGCTCCGGAGGACAATAAGATGCCGTCGCAACCCATCGTCGCTCCCCAACCAGTCGAATCTGAAGTTATTATCGAAACGCGCGAGCTGTCCCGCGTTTATCCGGGAGTTATCGCCTTAGATAACGTTAATTACCGGGTATATCGAAATAAAGTAAACGTTCTGATCGGAGAAAATGGTGCGGGTAAATCCACCATGATGAAAATGCTTGCCGGTGTCGAAACGCCCTCCTCCGGACAGATTATTCTCGACGGTGCCGAAGTTTCATTAAGCTCAACTCACCAGGCCGAACGTCAGGGGATCAGCATTATTTTCCAGGAGCTTAATTTATTCCCCAATATGAACGTCATGGATAATATTTTCATGGCGAACGAATTTTTCCAGAAAGGCCGAATTAACGAAAAATATCAGTACGAACTGGCGAAATCACTGCTGGAAAGGCTCGAGCTTGATGTCGACCCCTACACCCCGCTGGGCGAGCTGGGGATCGGCCATCAGCAGCTGGTGGAAATCGCCCGCGCGCTGTCAAAGGATACCCGGGTGCTGATTATGGATGAGCCCACTTCGGCGCTCAGCCAGTCGGAAGTGAAGATCCTGTTTAACGTGATTGAGCAGCTAAAACGACGCGGCGTCACCATTATTTATATCTCCCATCGCCTGGAAGAGCTGATGGAGATTGGCGACCACATCACTATTTTCCGCGACGGCCGCTTTATCAGCGAACGCACCGTCAGCGACGCCAGCATTCCCTGGATCATCGAGCAGATGGTTGGGGATAAGAAAAAGCACTTCGACTATCAGCCGGCGCCGCAGGGTGAAGCGGTGCTTGCCGTCGAGGGCCTGACCGCGCTGCATCACAGCGGCGGCTACAAGCTTAACGACGTGACCTTCACGCTCAATAAAGGCGAAGTCATCGGCATCTATGGCCTGCTGGGCGCCGGGCGTACCGAGCTGTTTAAGGGGCTGATCGGCCTGATGACCTGCCAGACCGGCAGCGTCCATCTCAACGGCGAGAATATCGGCAAAGCCCACTTTCAAACCCGCTTAAAAAAGGGGCTGGCGCTGGTACCGGAAGATCGCCAGGGCGAAGGCGTGGTGCAGATGATGTCCATTCAATCCAACATGACGCTCTCTGACTTTAGCCTGCAGGGCTTTAGACGGGCGTGGAAGTGGCTGAATCCGCATAAAGAGAGCGCCAGCGTGAAGGAGATGATCCGCCAGCTCGCCATCAAGGTCAGCGACCCCGAGCTGCCCATTACCTCCCTGAGCGGCGGCAACCAGCAGAAGGTCGTGCTGGGTAAAGCGCTGATGACGCAGCCGCAGGTGGTGTTCCTCGATGAACCCACACGCGGGATTGACGTCGGCGCCAAAACGGACGTCTATCACCTGATCGGCAAAATGGCGCATCAGGGGCTGGCCGTCATGTTCTCCTCCTCGGAGCTGGATGAGGTTATGGCCCTGGCCGACCGCATTCTGGTGATGGCCGATGGCCGTATTACCGCCGATTTGCCGCGCCATGCGGTTACCCGCGAAAAGCTTATCGCGGCTTCAACACCCCAAGATTAATCAGGCTGGAAACCATCATGAACCAGAAATATATGATTTATATGTACCTGCTGAAGGCCAGAACGTTTATCGCTCTGCTGCTGGTTATTGCATTCTTCAGCGTGATGGTACCGAATTTCCTGACCGCCTCTAACCTGCTGATCATGACCCAGCACGTGGCGATTACCGGCCTGCTGGCCATTGGGATGACGCTGGTGATCCTCACCGGCGGTATCGACCTCTCGGTCGGGGCCGTCGCCGGGATCTGCGGCATGGTCGCCGGCGCCCTGCTGACCAACGGGCTGCCCCTGTGGAACGGCAGCGTTATCTTCTTTAACGTCCCCGAAGTGATCCTCTGCGTGGCCATTTTTGGCATCCTGGTCGGCTTTATTAACGGCGCCGTGATCACCCGCTTTGGCGTGGCGCCTTTTATCTGCACGCTCGGCATGATGTACGTTGCCCGCGGCTCCGCGCTGCTGTTTAACGACGGCAGCACCTACCCTAACCTCAACGGCATGGAAGCGCTGGGGAATACCGGCTTCTCGATCCTCGGCTCCGGCACCGTGCTCGGGATTTATCTGCCCATCTGGCTGATGATCGCCTTCCTCGTGCTCGGCTACTGGCTGACGACCAAAACGCCGCTGGGTCGCTACATCTACGCGATCGGCGGCAACGAGTCCGCCGCCCGCCTCGCCGGGGTGCCTATCGTGAAGGCGAAAATCTTCGTCTACGCCTTCTCCGGCCTCTGCGCCGCCTTCGTTGGGCTGATCGTCGCCTCCCAGCTGCAAACCGCCCACCCGATGACCGGCAACATGTTTGAAATGGACGCCATCGGCGCCACCGTGCTCGGCGGCACGGCGCTGGCGGGCGGCCGGGGCCGGGTCACCGGCTCGATTATTGGTGCCTTCGTTATCGTATTCCTCGCCGACGGCATGGTCATGATGGGGGTCAGCGATTTCTGGCAGATGGTCATTAAAGGCGTGGTGATTGTGACCGCCGTCGTCGTTGACCAGTTCCAGCAAAAGCTGCAGAACAAAGTCATCCTGATGCGTCGTCACGAAGAGAAGCAGGCCGCAGCGCTGCCCGGCGGCGCCGCCTCCAGCTAATACGCCGACGGACAACACTCATTGCGCCGGGCGTCGCCCGCCCGGCCTCGCTAAAGGGAAACTAATATGAACAGAAATTTTCACAACAAAACGATTGTTATTACCGGAGCCTGTCGCGGCATTGGCGCGGGGATCGCTGAACGCTTTGCGCGCGATGGCGCCAGGCTGGTGATGGTCTCTAACGCCGCTCGCGTCCATGAGACCGCGGAAACCCTGCGCCAGCGCTACCAGGCGGAGATTCTCTCCCTCGAGGTCGACGTCACCGACGAGGCCCAGGTTCAGTCTCTGTATGAGCAGGCCGCCGCGCGCTTTGGCACCATTGACGTCTCCATTCAAAATGCCGGGGTGATCACTATCGACTACTTCGACCGTATGCCAAAGGCCGATTTCGAGAAGGTGCTGGCGGTCAACACCACCGGCGTCTGGCTGTGCTGCCGCGAAGCGGCTAAGTACATGGTCAAGCAGAACCACGGCAGCCTGATTAACACCTCTTCGGGCCAGGGCCGCCAGGGCTTTATCTACACCCCGCACTACGCCGCCAGCAAGATGGGCGTGATCGGGATTACCCAAAGCCTCGCCCACGAGCTGGCGCCGTGGAATATCACCGTTAACGCCTTCTGCCCCGGGATTATCGAGAGCGAAATGTGGGACTACAACGACCGCGTGTGGGGGGAGATCCTCAGCAGCGATAGCAAGCGCTACGCCAAAGGCGAGCTGATGGCGGAGTGGGTTGAAGGTATTCCGATGAAGCGCGCGGGGAAACCGGAGGATGTCGCCGGGCTGGTGGCGTTTCTCGCCTCCGACGACGCGCGCTACCTCACCGGACAAACGATTAACATCGACGGCGGCCTGATTATGTCCTGATCCCCGCGGGGGAATGTCGGGCAGCGAGGCTTCACTACGGATGGTCCGGATACCGCGCCGGGCCACGGAATATTCATTAACAGAGTAACGACTATGATCGCCAAAGATTTTGCTCAACAGCTGTTTAATCTGCAGGGACGCGTCGCCTTCGTCACCGGCGCGGGCAGCGGGATCGGCCAGACCATCGCTTACGGACTGGCCAGCGCCGGCGCGCGGGTCGTGTGCTTCGATCTGCGGGAAGACGGCGGCCTCACCGAGACCGTGAATAACATCGAAGCCATCGGCGGCCAGGCCTGCCTGTATACCGGGGACGTGCGCCAGCTCGGCGATCTCCGCGCCGCCGCCGCGCTGGCGAAAAGCCGCTTCGGCCGCCTGGATATCGCCGTGAACGCCGCCGGCATCGCCAACGCCAACCCGGCGCTGGAGATGGAAGCCGAGCAGTGGCAGCGGGTGATTGATATCAACCTCACCGGGGTGTGGAACTCCTGTAAAGCCGAGGCGGAGCTGATGCTGGAATCCGGCGGCGGCTCGATCATTAATATCGCCTCCATGTCCGGCATTATCGTTAACCGCGGCCTTGAGCAGGCGCACTACAACAGCTCTAAAGCGGGCGTCATCCATCTGTCAAAAAGCCTGGCAATGGAGTGGGTCGGCAAGGGGATCCGCGTCAACTCCATCAGCCCCGGCTATACCGCCACGCCGATGAACACCCGCCCGGAAATGGTCCATCAGACCCGCGAATTCGAAAGCCAGACGCCGATTCAGCGGATGGCGAAAGTTGAGGAGATGGCGGGCCCGGCGCTGTTCCTCGCCGGCGACGCCGCGTCATTCTGCACCGGCGTCGACCTGGTGGTCGACGGCGGATTTATCTGCTGGTAAACCGCGCCGCCTCTTCGAC
>NZ_JAQGFU010000021.1:0-45487 GCF_030078455.1 Klebsiella sp. Ech2A
TGGGGTCCCGCCAGCAGATCCACGTAGCGGCGCACCTCGCTGGCGACCCCGGATAGGGTCTGCACGAAGTTCAGCGCGGTGCGCTCGCCGGTCAGCAGCAGGCGGGAAGGGCCCTGCAGCTCAAACAGCGGCTGATCCGCCTTGACCGCGTCGCCATCGTCAACCAGCCAGGTGACGCTGACGTCATCGCCGGCCAGCTGAATAAAGACCTCTTCCACCCAGCGCTTGCCGCAAAACACGCCGTCTTCGCGCGTAATGACCACCGCGTGCGAGCGTGCGCTTTCCGGCAATAATTGCGCGCTAATATCGTTGTTAGCATCAACTTCGCCGCCTAAATCTTCGCGCAGGGACTGGGCTACGGCATCGGTAATATCGAGGTTAATACGTTCCAGCAGCGCGTCACGGCGGCGGTCGGGGTTGTAGCGACGAGGCGACATGATAAAGCTCCAGATAGATAAGATTCAGAAGTGGGAAACATGCTAACCTGAACGGCGTTTCTACACCATATACTCTTCATCCTTCAGGCTATTGCAGCGTTGGCGTGGCTGCGCTGTAGAGGTTGAGGCGCGGCACCCGCTCCTTTGCTAAAGGGCGGGCAGGTCGAACTGGCGGATGGCGCATTTTCCGCTGCCGGCTGCGGCGATCGGTTCCGAACGAATTTGGGTATGATAATCGGCATCCCCGGGCCATGGGCGGCCCGGGAGCATGCGTTAGTGAAAGGAGACTCCGCAATGCAGTTGAACGGAGGATGGCTGGTGGGCGCGCGTCGGGTACCTTCGCCGCACCATGATTGCCGCCCGGATGATGAAACCCCCTCTCTGCTGGTGGTGCATAATATTAGCCTGCCGCCGGGTGAATTTGGCGGTCCGTGGATTGATGCTCTGTTCAGCGGCACGCTCGATCCCACCGCGCATCCCTATTTTGCCGGGATCGCTCAGCTGCGGGTTTCGGCGCATTGTCTGATTCGCCGCGATGGTGAAATCGTGCAGTATGTGCCTTTCGATAAGCGCGCGTGGCATGCCGGCGTCTCCTGCTATCAGGGGCGCGAGCGCTGCAACGACTTCTCTATTGGTATTGAGCTGGAAGGTACGGACACACTGGCCTATACCGACGCGCAGTATCAGCAGCTGGCCGCGGTTACGCGGCTGCTGACCGCGCTGTATCCGGCCATCGCTGAAAACATGACCGGCCATAGCGATATCGCGCCGGTGCGTAAAACGGATCCCGGCCCGGCGTTTGACTGGGCAAAATTTCGCGGTCTGTTGACCGCTTCGTCAGATAAGGAGATGCCATGACGTTGTTTTCTACGCTGCTGGTTCTCATCGCCGAACGCCTGTTTAAGCTGGGCGAGCACTGGCAGCTCGATCATCGACTCGAAGTCCTGTTCCGTCGCGTGAAGCACTTTTCGCTTTTCGGCACGCTGCTGATGGCGGCGGTGGCGATGGTCGCAGTGTACATTATTCAGCGCCTGCTGCACGGCGTGCTGTTTAACGTTCCGCTGCTGGTGTTCTGGATCCTGCTCGGCCTGCTGTGCATTGGCGCCGGCAAAGTTCGCCTGCACTATCACGCCTACCTGAAGGCCGCTTCCCGCAATGATAAGCATGCCAGCGACGCGATGGCCAGCGAGCTAACGCTTATCCACGGCGTTCCGCCGGGCTGCGACAATCGTGAATACCTCAGCGAGCTGCAGAATGCGCTGCTGTGGATCAACTACCGCTACTACCTTGCGCCGCTGTTCTGGTTTGTGGTCGGCGGGCCGTGGGGCCCGATCACGCTGATTGGCTACAGCGTTCTGCGCGCATGGCAGTCGTGGCTGGCCCGCTATCAAACGCCACACCACCGTTTACAGTCAGGAATAGACGGCATTTTGCACGTCGTGGACTGGGTGCCGGTGCGGCTGGTTGGCGTGGTTTACGCGCTGGTGGGGCACGGCGAGAGGGCGCTACCCGCCTGGTTCGCCTCGCTGGGCGATCGCCATTCGTCGCAGTATCAGGTGCTAACGCGCCTGGCGCAGTTCTCGCTCGCCCGCGAGCCGCATGTCGACAAGGTCGAGACGCCAAAGGCCGCCGTCTCAATGGCCAAGAAAACGTCGCTGGTGGTGGTGGTGATTATGGCCCTGCTGACGATTTACGGCACGCTGATTTAAGCGCCCGCCCGGCGGCGGGCGCGACGCTTAGTCTGTATCCGCAGGCGGGATGCCAAAATCAGGCATCCCGTTTTCTTGCCAGACGATCCGCTTCAGCCGCGTATGGCGATTAGGGTCGTACAGCGGGTCGCCTTCAATTTCGGTGTAGTTTCGCGCGTGATACACCAGCACGTCTTCTCCTTCCTCCGTTTGCGTAAAGGCGTTGTGCCCGGGACCATACTGGCGGTTCGCATCGCTGGTGCAAAACACCGGCTGTGGCGATTTATGCCAGTTCTCCGGCCGCAGCGGGTCGGCCTGACGGTCGATCCACAGCAGCCCCATGCAGTAGTTCTCATCCGTGGCGCTGGCGGAGTAGCTCACGAACAGTTTGTCCTCATGAAACAGCGCTGCCGGGCCCTCGTTCACCAGAAAACCGCGGCACTCCCAGTCAAACTCCGGCTTACTCAGCATCACGGGATCGCCTTTCAGCGTCCATGGGTTTTCCAGCTCTGCCAGATACAGATTCGAGTTGCCGTCGATATCGGGGGCCTTTTGCGCCCAGAGATACCACTGCTTTCCCTGATGACGGAAGGTGGTGGCATCCAGCGCAAAGGTGTCAAAGGGCGTTTTCACCCGGCCTTTTTCTCTCCATCTGCCGGTCAGCGGATCGGCGTCATCGCATTCAAGCACGAACATGCGGTGCTGGAACATGCCCAGCGCGTCGAGATCGTGGGTATGGGTTGCCGCGAAGTAGATGTACCATTTCCCGTCAATTTCATGCAGTTCCGGAGCCCAAATCAGCTGGCTCATCGGGCCGCTTTCCGGCTTGCGCCAGACGACCGCCGGCGGCGCCTCGCGCAGGCCCTCCAGCGTTGCGGCGCGGCGGATCTCCAGCCGGTCATACTCCGGGACCGAAGCAATAAAATAGTAGTGCTGCCGATGGCGCAGAATAAACGGGTCCGCGCGCTGTTCAATAAACGGATTCGGCCAGTTGTTCATCAGGCTTTCCTTATCTGTTCGCTGGTTTTGAGGTCCTGAAGTTCGTTCAGCTCGCCGTAGTTGACGCGGCGCTTCTCGAGGTCGGCCTGGATTTGGCTCATAAACTCGCGATTCACTTTTAGCATCTTCACCACTCCTGCGGTCAGCAGATAGCCGATGCCCGGAATAATGCTGAACAGCAGGACAATGCCGTTTACGGCGGAGGCGCTTTGCTCTTTGGCCCCGGAATCATAGCCGTACCAGGAGAGCAGGAAGCCGACCATCGCCCCGGCTACCGCCAGCCCAACCTTCAGGAAGAAGAGGTTGCCGGAGAAGCTAATGCCGGTGATGCGTTTGCCGGTTTTCCACTCGCCGTAGTCATCAACATCGGCCATCAGCGACCAGTGCAGCGGCGATGGGATCTGATGGAGGATGTTAAGCAGGAAGTAGAGCACCATAATCATCGTGGTGGCGTGCGGGTCGAAGAAGTAGAAGGCGCAGGAGAAGATAGCCAGCACGATGTTGGTCCAGAAAAACACCTGCAGCTTGCACCAGCGGTCGGTCAGCACCTTGGCCAGCATACTGCCGATCATCATCCCGACGACGCCGAGGCTGATAAACAGGGTCGCGAAGTGGGTGCTTTGCTCCATCACCCAGGTTACGTAATACATGGTGGCGGCCATACGGATAAAGCCCGGACAGACGTTGCACAGCGTCAGCAGCAGAATGCGCACCCACTGGTCATTTTTCCAGACGTCTTTGAAATCCTTCTTCAGTTCATCATTGGTTTGCACCGCCGGACGCACGCGCTCACGTACCGTGGCGAAGCAGAATAAAAACATGCACATGCCGATAAGCGCCAGCACGGTCATCGCCATCTGGTAGCCTTTGGCTTTATCGGCGCCGCCGAACCAGTCCGCCATCGGCAGAAGCGTTAACGACAGCAGCAGCGTGGCAATCCCGACCATTACAAAGCGGTAGGACTGGCAGGCAACGCGCTCCCTGGGGTCATTAGTAATGACGCTGCCCAGCGAGCAGTAGGGAATATTGATGGCGGTATAGGTCAGCGAGAGCAGGAAGTAGGTGACGAAGGCATAGATAACCTTGCTGTTATACGTCCACTCGGGGGTGGTGAACATCAGGACGCTAAACAGAGCGTAGGGGAAGGCTATCCACAGCAGCCACGGGCGAAAGCGGCCATATTTGCTGCGGGTGCGGTCGGCCATTGCCCCCATGATGGGGTCGGTTACGGCGTCAATAACGCGCACCGAGAGCAGCAATACGCCGACCAGCGCCGGAGCGAGGCCAAATATATCGGTATAAAAATAGTTAACAAACAGCATGATGGCGCCAAAAATGATGTTACATCCGGCATCGCCCATCCCGTAGCCAATCTTTTCTTTCACTGAAAGCTTATTGTCTGCCATCTGGAGATCCTCCCCGTTGCGGTATGGAAGGATTATTTGCCGATGTGTTGTTTAATGCGTTGCAGTATCAGGTTAACGATATGGACAAAACGACTGATACAGGGGAAGTGTGAGGTGGGTAACAGTGCTCTGCGCCCGCAACGATGCGGCGGGCACAGAGTCTGGAGATGTATTAATGTGCTTTTACGGCGCTGGCGGTTCTTTGTTTGAGCAGGTAGCCGACGCCGAGAACGACAATCCACACCGGGATCAGGTAGACGGAAATGGCCATGCCCGGGGTGATCAGCATGATGACCAGTACCGCGACCATGAACAGCAGGCAGATCCAGTTACCGACCGGGTAGAACAGGGCCGGGAAGCGGGTAACCACGCCCTGCTGCTGTTTTGCGCGACGGAACTTGATGTGCGCCAGGCTGATCATCGCCCAGTTAATCACCAGGGCAGAGACAACCAGCGCCATCAGCAGACCAAACGCTGATTCAGGGGCGAGGTAGTTAATCAGCACGCACAGCGCTGTCACCACGGCGGAAACCAGGATGGTATTCACCGGTACGCCGCGCTTGTCGACGTTCATCAGCGCCTTCGGCGCGTTGCCCTGCTGGGCAAGGCCAAACAGCATCCGGCTGTTGCAGTAGACGCAGCTGTTATAGACCGACAGCGCGGCGGTCAGTACCACCACGTTCAGCGCGTTGGCGACGAAGGTATCCCCCAGCTCGTGGAAGATCAGCACAAACGGACTGGTGTCTGCGGTCACGCGGGTCCACGGCAGCAGAGAGAGCAGTACCGCCAGCGAGCCCACGTAGAAGATCAGAATACGGTAGATAACCTGATTGGTGGCTTTGGGAATGCTCTGCTCCGGGTTATCCGCTTCCGCGGCGGTGATCCCTACCAGCTCCAGGCCGCCAAATGAGAACATGATGATGGCCATCATCATCACCAGCCCGGTGAAGCCGTGCGGCAGGAAGCCGCCCTGATCCCACAGGTTACGAACGGTTGCCTGCGGGCCGCCGTTGCCGCTGAATAGCAGCCAGCCGCCGAACAGAATCATCGCCACAACGGCAACGACTTTAATAATGGCGAACCAGAACTCCATCTCGCCGAAGACCTTCACGTTGGTGAGGTTGATGGCGTTAATGGCAACGAAGAAGATCGCCGCAGAAACCCAGGTTGGGATCTCGGGCCACCAGAACTGAACGTATTTTCCGACCGCGGTCAGTTCCGCCATGGCGACCAGAACGTACAGCACCCAGTAGTTCCAGCCTGAGGCAAAGCCGGCAAAACCGCCCCAGTACTTATAGGCGAAATGACTGAATGACCCTGCCACCGGCTCTTCCACAACCATCTCGCCGAGCTGGCGCATAATCAGAAAAGCAATAAAACCGGCGATGGCATAGCCAAGGATAATACCGGGACCTGCTGACTGGATAACGGACGCGCTGCCGAGAAACAGGCCGGTACCGATAGCGCCGCCCAGAGCAATAAGCTGTATATGGCGGTTTTTCAGGCCGCGCTTTAGCCGATCGCCTTGCTGTTGACCTTCCATCATGAAACCTCGTGTGTGGTTATTTTGCGTTTACGCTTCATCCTTCAGGCTGTTGCTTTATTGTCGGTCCCTGCCAGATAGCATAGCTATCCCTATTGCCGGGAGTTGATGACCAGCCCTGTTATGCATGATTCTGCGTCGACATTATTGTGTTGTGTAATTATGAAATTCCGTTTCTGTATTAATTTCTTTACGCAAGGCGGAATATAAAATCACTAAAAGGCCTTTTGTATCATGGAGAATAGTGATAAGTGCGGGCGAATGCACCTGCTTTATGAAGGGGTGATGACGAAGCGAACAAAAAGAAACCATTTGTAAATAGGGCGGCGATGGGCGCTTTTAACCCTTAATGACTAACCACGCAATAAAAGTGAATATAAAGGCGATTTTTAGCCTGTTGAATCGGTTCAGATAGCCTGTTTTACGTTTCATAAAAGTTAATGCTACCTCCAACGGGGTAAAGACATCATTTGTGAGAAGTTACAATTCTGAAATGTTATTTCTGTAAGGTTGTTAAAATGTGCCTGCTTTACTGATTTCAATCAAAACCTGTATGGACAGAAGGTGAATACTTTGTTACTTTACCGCTACGAACTGCGAATTGGTAAGACCAATTGACTACGGGCTAATGGCAGAGACAGGGAATATGGCCTACAGCAAAATCCGCCAACCAAAACTATCTGATGTGATTGAGCAGCAGCTAGAGTTTTTAATCCTTGAGGGGACGTTGCGCCCCGGTGAAAAACTCCCGCCTGAACGCGAACTGGCTAAACAGTTCGACGTTTCCCGTCCCTCGCTGCGTGAGGCGATTCAACGCCTCGAAGCCAAGGGCCTGTTGCTTCGTCGCCAGGGCGGTGGAACTTTTGTACAGAGCAGCCTGTGGCAGAGCTTCAGCGACCCGCTGGTAGAGCTCCTGTCCGATCACCCTGAATCCCAATTCGATCTGCTGGAAACCCGTCACGCGCTTGAAGGCATCGCGGCTTATTACGCGGCGCTGCGCAGCAATGATGCTGACCGCGAGCGTATTCGCGAGCTGCATCAGGCTATTGAACGGGCTCAGCAGTCCGGCGATCTGGATGCCGAATCCGATGCCGTCGTCCAGTATCAAATTGCCGTCACCGAAGCAGCGCATAATGTTGTGCTGCTGCATCTGCTACGCTGCATGGAGCCGATGCTGGCGCAAAACGTTCGTCAGAACTTTGAATTGTTGTACGCCCGTCGGGAAATGCTCCCGCAGGTCAGCAATCATCGCACGCGTATTTTCGAGGCGATAATCGCCGGGGAGCCGGAGCAGGCGCGTGAAGCGTCGCACCGACACCTGGCATTCATTGAAGAAATTTTGCTGGATCGTAGCCGTGAGGAGAGTCGTCGAGAACGCTCACTGCGTCGTTTACAGCAACGGAAAGATGAGAACTCCGGTTCTTAAGCGCCATTTTTTAGAGCGCGGCAACTAAACGCAGAACCTGTCTTATTGTGCTTTTGGTTGTTCAAATAGTTCGGGTTATATCGCGGCGGCAAGCGCGCGAATCCCCGGGAGCATAGCTAACTATGTGACCGGGGTGAGGAAGCGCAGCCAACAAAGAGATAACCTGAAATATGAAGAACAAAGAGTGCAATGGGACAGGTTCCAGATTAATCAACGATTAGATAGATAAGGAATACCCCCCATGTCAGAACGTTTACCAAATGACGTGGATCCGATCGAAACTCGCGACTGGCTACAGGCGATCGAATCGGTCATCCGTGAAGAAGGTGTTGAGCGCGCTCAGTATCTGATTGACCAACTCCTTTCTGAAGCCCGCAAAGGCGGGGTGAAGGTTGCTGCTGGCACATCTACTGGCAGTTACGTCAACACTATTGCCGTTGAAGATGAACCGGAATACCCGGGGAATCTCGATCTGGAACGTCGCATTCGTTCTGCGATTCGCTGGAACGCCATCATGACCGTTCTGCGCGCATCGAAAAAGGATCTTGAGCTGGGCGGCCACATGGCTTCCTTCCAGTCCTCCGCAACCTTCTATGAAGTGTGCTTCAACCACTTCTTCCGTGCGCGCAATGAGCAGGATGGCGGCGACCTGGTTTACTTCCAGGGCCACATCTCTCCGGGCGTCTACGCACGTGCGTTCCTCGAAGGTCGTCTGACCGAAGAGCAGATGAACAACTTCCGTCAGGAAGTGCATGGCAAAGGCCTCTCTTCCTACCCGCACCCGAAACTGATGCCGACCTTCTGGCAGTTCCCGACCGTATCCATGGGTCTGGGCCCAATCGGTGCAATCTACCAGGCTAAATTCCTGAAATATCTGGAACACCGTGGCCTGAAAGATACTTCTAAACAGACCGTTTACGCCTTCCTGGGCGACGGCGAGATGGATGAGCCGGAATCTAAAGGCGCTATCACCATCGCGACCCGTGAAAAACTGGATAACCTGGTCTTCGTCATCAACTGCAACCTGCAGCGTCTGGACGGCCCGGTCACCGGTAACGGCAAAATCATTAACGAACTGGAAGGCATCTTTGCCGGTGCTGGCTGGAACGTTATCAAGGTTATCTGGGGCGGCCGCTGGGATGAGCTGCTGCGTAAAGACACCAGCGGTAAGCTGATTCAGCTGATGAACGAAACCGTTGATGGCGACTACCAGACCTTCAAATCCAAAGACGGTGCCTACGTACGCGAGCACTTCTTCGGTAAATATCCGGAAACCGCAGCGCTGGTTGCTGACTGGACTGACGAGCAGATCTGGGCCCTGAACCGCGGCGGTCACGATCCGAAGAAAGTCTTCGCTGCACTGAAAAAAGCGCAGGAAACCACCGGCAAAGCTACCGTCATCCTGGCCCATACCATCAAAGGTTACGGCATGGGTGATACCGCTGAAGGTAAAAACATCGCTCACCAGGTGAAGAAAATGAACATGGACGGCGTACGCTACGTCCGCGATCGTTTCAACGTGCCGGTTGCCGATGCTGATATCGAAAAACTGCCGTACGTGACCTTCCCGGAAGGTTCCGAAGAGCACACCTATCTGCACGCCCAGCGTGAGAAACTCCACGGCTACCTGCCGACCCGTCAGCCTAACTTCGATGAGAAGCTGGAGCTGCCGACCCTGGAAGATTTCGGCCCGCTGCTGGAAGAGCAGAACAAAGAGATTTCTACCACCATCGCCTTCGTTCGTGCCCTGAACGTGATGCTGAAGAACAAGTCCATTAAAGACCGCCTGGTGCCGATCATCGCCGATGAAGCGCGTACCTTTGGTATGGAAGGCCTGTTCCGTCAGATCGGTATCTACAGCCCGAACGGTCAGCAGTACACCCCGCAGGACCGTGAGCAGGTTGCTTACTATAAAGAAGACGAGAAAGGTCAGATCCTGCAGGAAGGTATCAACGAACTGGGTGCCGGCGCATCCTGGCTGGCCGCTGCGACCTCTTACAGCACCAACAACCTGCCGATGATCCCGTTCTACATCTACTACTCCATGTTCGGGTTCCAGCGTATCGGTGACCTGTGCTGGCAGGCAGGCGATCAGCAGGCTCGCGGCTTCCTGGTCGGCGGTACTTCCGGTCGTACGACGCTGAACGGCGAAGGTCTGCAGCACGAAGATGGTCACAGCCATATTCAGTCTCTGACTATCCCGAACTGTATCTCTTACGATCCGTCTTACGCGTACGAAGTTGCCGTCATCATGCACGATGGCCTGGAGCGTATGTATGGTGAGAAACAAGAGAACGTTTACTACTACATCACCACGCTGAACGAAAACTACCACATGCCGGCCATGCCGGAAGGCGCTGAGGAAGGTATCCGTAAAGGTATCTACAAACTCGACACCCTCGAAGGTAGCAAAGGTAAAGTTCAGCTGCTGGGCTCCGGTTCTATCCTGCGTCACGTGCGTGAAGCAGCAGAGATTCTGGCGAAAGACTACGGCGTAGGTTCTGACGTCTACAGCGTAACCTCCTTCACCGAGCTGGCGCGCGATGGCCAGGACTGTGAGCGTTGGAACATGCTGCACCCGCTGGAAACCCCGCGTGTACCGTACATCGCTCAGGTGATGAACGACGCACCGGCCGTAGCGTCTACTGACTATATGAAACTGTTCGCCGAGCAGGTTCGTACCTATGTACCGGCTGATGATTACCGCGTACTGGGTACCGACGGCTTTGGTCGCTCTGACAGCCGTGAAAACCTGCGTCACCACTTCGAAGTAGATGCTTCCTACGTGGTTGTTGCGGCGCTGGGCGAACTGGCTAAACGTGGTGAAATCGATAAGAAAGTTGTGGCAGAAGCAATCGCCAAATTTAACATCGATGCAGATAAAGTTAACCCGCGTCTGGCGTAAGAGGTAAGAGAATAATGGCTATCGAAATCAACGTACCGGATATCGGGGCAGATGAAGTTGAAATCACCGAAATCCTGGTCAAAGTTGGCGACAAAGTTGAAGCTGAACAGTCGCTGATCACCGTAGAGGGTGACAAAGCCTCTATGGAAGTCCCGTCTCCGCAGGCTGGCGTCGTCAAAGAGATTAAAGTCTCCGTTGGCGACAAAACCGAGACCGGTAAACTTATCATGATTTTCGATTCCGCCGATGGTGCAGCAGCCGCTGCACCTGCGCAGGAAGAGAAAGCAGCAGCGCCAGCTCCGGCCGCTGCACCGGCTGCGGCCGCGGCGAAAGACGTACACGTGCCTGACATCGGCGGCGACGAAGTAGAAGTCACCGAGATCATGGTTAAAGTGGGCGACACCGTTACGGCTGAACAGTCTCTGATTACCGTTGAAGGCGACAAAGCGTCAATGGAAGTCCCGGCTCCGTTCGCGGGTACCGTGAAAGAGATCAAAATCAGCGCTGGCGACAAAGTCTCCACCGGCTCGCTGATCATGGTCTTCGAAGTGGCGGGTGCGGCACCTGCTGCTGCCGCAGCAGCACCGGCACAGGCGGCCGCTCCGGCGGCAGCGGCTCCGGCTGGCGCGAAAGACGTTAACGTACCGGATATCGGCGGTGACGAAGTTGAAGTGACTGAAGTGATGGTGAAAGTGGGCGACAAAGTTGCCGCTGAACAGTCACTGATCACCGTAGAGGGTGACAAAGCCTCTATGGAAGTTCCGGCTCCGTTCGCGGGTACCGTGAAAGAGATCAAAATCAGCACCGGCGACAAAGTCTCTACCGGCTCGCTGATTATGGTCTTCGAAGTTGAAGGCGCGGCGCCTGCTGCGGCTCCGGCGGCAGCTGCTCCGGCACCTGCAGCGGCTGCACCGGCTCCGACTGCGAAAGCGGCGGCCCCTGCTGCGAAAGCTGAAGGCAAATCCGAGTTCGCTGAGAACGATGCCTACGTCCATGCGACTCCGCTGATCCGCCGCCTGGCGCGCGAATTTGGCGTGAACCTGGCGAAAGTGAAAGGCTCCGGTCGTAAAGGCCGCATCCTGCGCGAAGACGTTCAGGCCTACGTGAAAGATGCCGTTAAGCGCGCTGAGTCTGCGCCTGCTGCCGCTACCGGCGGCGGTATCCCGGGCATGCTGCCGTGGCCGAAAGTGGACTTCAGCAAGTTTGGTGAAGTTGAAGAAGTTGAGCTGGGCCGTATCCAGAAAATCTCTGGTGCTAACCTGAGCCGTAACTGGGTGATGATCCCGCACGTTACGCACTTCGACAAAACCGACATCACTGACCTCGAAGCGTTCCGTAAGCAGCAGAACGCGGAAGCTGAGAAGCGTAAGCTGGACGTGAAATTCACCCCGGTGGTCTTCATCATGAAAGCGGTTGCCGCTGCGCTTGAGCAGATGCCTCGCTTCAACAGCTCCCTGTCCGAAGATGCGCAGCGTCTGACGCTGAAAAAGTACATCAACATCGGTGTGGCGGTTGATACGCCTAATGGTCTGGTTGTTCCGGTCTTCAAGGACGTGAACAAGAAGAGCATTACCGAGCTGTCCCGTGAACTGACGGTGATCTCTAAGAAAGCGCGTGACGGTAAGCTGACCGCTGGCGAAATGCAGGGCGGTTGCTTCACCATCTCCAGCATCGGCGGCCTGGGTACCACCCACTTCGCGCCGATTGTTAACGCGCCGGAAGTGGCTATCCTCGGTGTGTCCAAATCCGCGATGGAACCGGTATGGAATGGTAAAGAGTTCGTTCCGCGTCTGATGATGCCGATCTCTCTCTCCTTCGACCACCGCGTGATCGACGGTGCTGATGGTGCTCGCTTTATTACCATCATCAACAACACCCTGAGCGATATTCGCCGCCTGGTGATGTAAGCGAAAAGCCGGCCTGACGGCCGGCTTTTTTCTGGTAACCTCGCGCGCGTTTTGGGGTTATCGGCAATAAAGGACAAAATCGTTTGCCGTTTGTTGTTTCAAAATTGTTAACAATTTTGTAAAATGCACGCGGATAGAACGTCCCGGTGGATATAAGGGTATTAATATACATACCCTATGGATTTCTGGATGCAGCAAGGCAGCAAGCGCCAGAATCCCCAGGAGCTTACTCAAGTAAGTGGCTGGGGGGAAGGCGTGAAGCTAACGCAGTTGCGGCCTGAAAGACGACGGGTATGACCGCCGGATACTAACTACAGAGGTCATGATGAGTACTGAAATCAAAACTCAGGTCGTGGTACTTGGGGCTGGTCCCGCAGGTTATTCTGCTGCCTTCCGTTGCGCTGACTTAGGTCTGGAAACCGTCATCGTCGAACGTTACAGCACCCTGGGCGGTGTTTGTCTGAACGTCGGCTGTATCCCTTCTAAAGCGCTGCTGCACGTGGCTAAAGTTATCGAAGAAGCGAAAGCGCTGGCCGAACACGGTATTGTTTTCGGTGAGCCGAAAACCGATATCGACAAAATTCGTACCTGGAAAGAGAAAGTTATCACTCAGCTGACCGGTGGTCTGGCCGGTATGGCCAAAGGCCGTAAAGTGAAAGTGGTAAACGGTCTGGGTAAATTTACCGGGGCTAACACCCTGGAAGTTGAAGGCGAAAACGGCAAAACCGTGATCAACTTCGACAACGCCATCATCGCGGCGGGTTCCCGTCCGATCGAACTGCCGTTCATTCCGCATGAAGATCCGCGCGTGTGGGACTCCACCGACGCCCTCGAACTGAAATCCGTACCTAAGCGCCTGCTGGTTATGGGGGGCGGTATCATCGGTCTGGAAATGGGTACCGTTTACCATGCGCTGGGTTCAGAGATTGACGTGGTTGAAATGTTCGACCAGGTTATCCCGGCCGCCGATAAAGACGTGGTGAAAGTCTTCACTAAACGCATCAGCAAGAAGTTCAACCTGATGCTGGAAACCAAAGTGACCGCCGTTGAAGCAAAAGAAGACGGTATCTACGTTTCCATGGAAGGCAAAAAGGCCCCGGCTGAAGCGCAGCGTTACGACGCCGTGCTGGTAGCTATCGGCCGCGTACCGAACGGTAAAAACCTCGATGCGGGCAAAGCCGGCGTTGAAGTTGACGAACGCGGCTTCATCCGCGTTGATAAGCAGCTGCGTACCAACGTACCGCACATCTTCGCTATCGGCGATATCGTCGGTCAGCCGATGCTGGCGCACAAAGGCGTTCACGAAGGCCACGTTGCCGCAGAAGTTATTTCTGGCCTGAAGCACTACTTCGACCCGAAAGTGATCCCGTCAATCGCCTATACCGAACCGGAAGTTGCCTGGGTTGGTCTGACCGAGAAAGAAGCGAAAGAGAAAGGCATCAGCTACGAAACTGCCACCTTCCCGTGGGCAGCATCCGGCCGTGCGATCGCTTCCGATTGTGCAGACGGTATGACCAAACTGATCTTCGACAAAGAGACCCACCGTGTTATCGGCGGCGCGATTGTCGGCACCAACGGCGGCGAGCTGCTGGGTGAGATCGGTCTGGCTATCGAAATGGGCTGTGACGCAGAAGATATCGCTCTGACCATCCACGCGCACCCGACTCTGCACGAGTCCGTTGGCCTGGCGGCAGAAGTCTTCGAAGGTAGCATCACCGACCTGCCGAACGCGAAAGCGAAGAAAAAGTAACTTTTTCTTTCCGGCAAAAAGCATAAGCGGCTCTGTGAGCCGCTTTTTTTATGCCTGATGTTTAGATCTGTGTCTGCGTTAATAACCTGCTACAGGTTATAGATACTTTGACAATAATTACTAAGTAAACTTATAGCTGGTTAATTATTAGTGGGGTGGGTTATGAAACGCTTTTTAACAACGACGTTGTTAGCGGCAACGCTGGCATCCGCTATGGCCTGTGCCGCCGATCCTTCCATTCCGTGGGCTGACAACAGCGGCGGCACGGAAAATACGCATATTGCCACGATGGGGCAGAACCTGAATACGCAGCACCAGGCGATCAGCAAAACGAGTGAAGGCGTCTGGGCGGCGAACTCGGGCAGCATCAGGGGTGATGAAGCCGCACTGAGCAGCACGAAGCCGGCATTTAGCGGCTACCCGCAGCTGATGCCCCATCAGGGCTAAAATCGTTTCAGCTTCGCAGCGCCCGGCGCGGGATGAGGCGCCGGGCATATTTTATGCTTTTTTCCTGAAAGGGCGCGCCAGCCGCACGGCGGGATGAAGCCGCTGATTTTGCCGGAAGAGGGGTCAGCCGCCGGTAGCAACATGAAATTTATATACCGGGAAACCGGTGTAAAGGCTGCAAAATCCTGCCCTTAACGATTCAGCTAATTTTTAATGTTGCTTTTTTGTAAACAGATTAACACCTCCCCAAAATCCTGCTATGCTGCCGACGCGGTATCGGGCATTTACCCTACAAACTGCTGTCTCACAGGAGCGTGAAGAGAATCGCCTACCGCATTTTACAATGAGAGCGAGGAGAACCGTCGTGCTAGAAGAATACCGTAAGCACGTAGCTGAGCGTGCAGCCGTTGGGATTGTTGCCAAACCCTTAGATGCAACCCAAATGGCCGCGCTGGTAGAACTGCTGAAAAACCCGCCAGCGGGTGAAGAAGAATTCCTGTTAGACCTGTTAATTAACCGCGTACCGCCGGGCGTCGACGAAGCCGCCTACGTTAAAGCCGGATTCCTTGCCGCCATCACCAAAGGTGAAGCGACCTCCCCACTGGTTACCCCTGAAAAAGCCGTTGAACTGCTGGGCACCATGCAGGGCGGTTACAACATTCACCCGCTGATTGACGCGCTGGACGATGCCAAACTGGCTCCGATTGCCGCGAAAGCGCTGTCCCATACGCTGCTGATGTTCGATAACTTCTATGATGTAGAAGAGAAAGCGAAAGCGGGTAACGAACACGCTAAGCAGGTGATGCAATCCTGGGCCGACGGCGAGTGGTTCCTGAGCCGCCCGCAGCTGGCGGAAAAAATCACCGTCACCGTTTTCAAAGTTACCGGTGAAACGAACACCGATGACCTTTCCCCGGCGCCGGACGCCTGGTCCCGCCCGGATATCCCCCTGCACGCGCTGGCGATGCTGAAAAACGCCCGTGAAGGCATCGAACCGGATCAGCCGGGAGCGGTTGGCCCGATCAAGCAAATTGAAGCGCTGCAGAAAAAAGGCTTCCCGCTGGCCTACGTTGGCGACGTTGTCGGTACCGGCTCTTCGCGTAAATCTGCCACCAACTCGGTGCTGTGGTTTATGGGCGACGATATCCCGAACGTGCCGAACAAGCGCGGCGGCGGCCTGTGCCTTGGCGGAAAAATTGCACCAATCTTCTTTAACACTATGGAAGATGCGGGCGCGCTGCCGATTGAAGTGGACGTCAACGACCTGAATATGGGCGACGTCATTGACGTTTACCCGTTCAAAGGCGAAGTGCGTAACCACGAAACCGATGCGCTGCTGGCGACCTTCGAGCTGAAAACCGACGTGCTGATCGACGAAGTCCGCGCCGGTGGCCGTATTCCGCTGATTATCGGTCGTGGCCTGACGACCCGCGCGCGCGACGCTCTGGGCCTGCCGCACAGCGACGTTTTCCGTCATGCGAAAGACGTTGCCGAAAGCACCAGCGGCTTCTCGCTGGCGCAGAAAATGGTTGGCCGCGCCTGCGGCGTTGCCGGCATTCGTCCTGGCGCCTACTGCGAGCCGAAAATGACCTCCGTTGGTTCCCAGGATACCACCGGTCCGATGACCCGCGATGAGCTGAAAGACCTGGCGTGCCTGGGCTTCTCTGCGGACCTGGTGATGCAGTCCTTCTGCCATACCGCGGCCTATCCGAAGCCGGTCGACGTGACCACGCACCATACTCTGCCTGACTTCATTATGAACCGCGGCGGCGTCTCTCTGCGTCCGGGCGATGGCGTTATCCACTCGTGGCTGAACCGTATGCTGCTGCCGGACACCGTCGGCACCGGCGGCGACTCCCATACCCGTTTCCCGATCGGTATCTCCTTCCCGGCGGGCTCTGGTCTGGTGGCGTTTGCCGCCGCCACCGGCGTCATGCCGCTGGATATGCCGGAATCCGTGCTGGTGCGCTTTAAAGGGAAGATGCAGCCGGGGATCACCCTGCGCGATCTGGTTCACGCCATCCCGCTGTACGCCATCAAGCAGGGCCTGCTGACCGTTGAGAAGAAAGGGAAGAAAAACATCTTCTCCGGACGCATTCTGGAAATCGAAGGCCTGCCGGATCTGAAAGTTGAGCAGGCGTTTGAGCTCACCGATGCCTCCGCCGAGCGTTCTGCTGCTGGCTGTACCATCAAGCTGAACCAGGAGCCGATCGTTGAGTATCTGAACTCCAACATCGTTCTGCTGAAGTGGATGATTGCCGAAGGTTACGGCGATCGCCGCACCCTGGAGCGTCGCGTTCAGGGGATGGAAAAATGGCTGGCGGATCCGCAGCTGCTCGAAGCCGATGCGGATGCGGAATATGCCGCGGTTATCGACATCGATCTGGCGGATATCAAAGAGCCGATCCTCTGCGCACCGAACGACCCGGACGACGCTCGTCTGCTGTCCGACGTTCAGGGTGAGAAGATCGACGAAGTCTTTATCGGCTCCTGCATGACCAACATCGGCCACTTCCGCGCCGCAGGTAAGCTGCTGGATAGCCACAAAGGCCAGCTGCCGACTCGTCTGTGGGTGGCTCCGCCAACCCGTATGGATGCGGCTCAGCTGACCGAAGAAGGCTACTACAGCGTCTTTGGTAAGAGCGGCGCGCGTATCGAAATCCCGGGCTGCTCCCTGTGCATGGGCAACCAGGCGCGCGTAGCCGACGGTGCGACGGTGGTTTCCACCTCAACCCGTAACTTCCCGAACCGTCTGGGGACCGGCGCGAACGTCTACCTGGCTTCCGCTGAGCTGGCGGCCGTGGCTTCACTGCTCGGCAAGCTGCCGACGCCGGAGGAGTACCAGACCTTCGTCGCTCAGGTCGATCAGACGGCAGCGGATACCTACCGCTACCTGAACTTCAATCAGCTGGATCAGTACACTGAGAAAGCGGATGGGGTGATTTTCCAGACTGCGGTATAAGGTCACGCGTCAGCTCGCCTGACGAACTGGCCGTAAAGTCTCCAGTGCCCGGTAAACATTGCGTCACCGGGCATTTTTATTTCCAATCCTTCATCCTCCCCGCTTTTTTTCTTTCCCGGTGCTGCGATAATTACGCTATGGGTACAGTGCAGCGTGACGCATTGCCCTTGCAGAGGAAGAGACTATGGATTACGAATTTCTGCGCGATATTACCGGAGTGGTAAAGGTGCGGATGGCGATGGGCCACGAGGTGGTGGGGCACTGGTTTAATGAAGAGGTGAAGGATAATCTCGCCCTGCTGGATGAAGTGGAACAGGCCGCGCGTACCGTAAAAGGCAGCGAGCGCTCCTGGCAGCGTGCCGGGCATGAGTACACGTTATGGTTAGACGGCGAGGAGGTCATGATTCGCGCTAACCAGCTGGAGATTTCCGGCGATGAAATTGAAGAAGGGATGAGCTACTACGACGAAGAGAGCTTCTCCCTCTGCGGCGTCGAAGATTTTCTACAGGTCGTTGCCGCCTACCGTCGCTTCTTACAGGACCGCTAACCCCCCCGGCAGCGCTCTTTTTAGCGCTGCCCGCACCCTCCTTCTTGATTACATTTAATCAAATAATCAATAAATGGCTTAACGTTGACCCGGAACTGCGATCTAACCCTTATTTTTCCTTTTATTGATTTAATATAATCATTGTTGATTTAATTAAATCACTCAGGAGGGCGATATGAAAATTAAAGCGACAATAGAAAAAATCCCGGGAGGGATGATGGTCGTCCCGCTTGTGCTGGGGGCTATGCTCAACACCTTCGCCCCCGAGGCGCTGCAGGTGGGGGGCTTTACCACGGCATTATTTAAGAACGGCGCCGCGCCGCTTATCGGGGCGTTTTTACTCTGCATGGGGGCGGGTATCCATATAAAAGCCGCCCCTAAATCTCTGTTGATTGGCGGCGGTATTACCTTCACTAAGTTCGTTGTGGCGGTAGCGCTTGGATTTACCGTCGAGACGTTTTTTGGCGTCGACGGCCTGTGGGGGCTCTCTTCCGTCGCCATTATTGCCGCGATGAGCAACACTAACGGCGGCCTGTACGCCGCTCTGGCCGGCGAGTTTGGCAGCGAGAATGAGGTGGGGGCAACGCCGCTGATGTCGCTGAGCGACGGCCCGATACTGACGATGATCGCTCTGGGCGCGGCGGGTATGGCTAATATTCCGCTGATGTCGATCGTGGTGGTGCTGATCCCCATGCTTATCGGCATGCTGCTCGGCAATCTGGATGCGCAGATGCGCGAATTCCTCACTAAAGGCGGCCCGCTGCTGATCCCATTCTTTGCTTTTGCACTAGGCGCCGGAATCGACCTGTCCATGCTGTTGAAGGGCGGGCTTGCCGGGATCCTGCTGGGCGCGCTGACCACCCTGGTGGGCGGTTTCTTCAACATTAAAGTCGATCGCCTGCTGGGCGGGACCGGTATTGCCGGCGCAGCGGCCTCCAGCACCGCCGGTAACGCGGTCGCCACGCCGATGGCGATTGCGCAGGCGGATCCTGCGCTGGGCGCGATCGTGGCGGTGGCGACGCCGCTGGTGGCCACGTCGGTGATTGTCACCGCCCTCTTAACGCCAGCGCTGACGTCGTGGGTGGCGAAGCGTAACCAGCAGCAGGCGAAGATCGCCCTCGGGGAGAAACCGTAATGAAGATGATTGTTATCGCAGATGATTTTACCGGAGCAAATGATACAGGGGTCCAGCTGGCCAAAAAGGGAGCGCGCACTGAGGTCATGCTCGATGAACGACAGCAGGCGTCACGTAAGGCTGATGTCCTGGTGATCAATACCGAAAGCAGGGCGTTGGCGCCGGCTGAGGCGGCAGAGAGGGTGAGGGCGGCCGTTGCGCCCTGGTTTTGCGGGGGGGATAACCCGCCATTGGTATACAAAAAGATAGATTCGACGTTCCGCGGTAACGTCGGCGCGGAGGTCGAAGCGGCAATGCAGGCCTGCGGGGCCAGGCTGGCCATCGTGGCGGCAGCAATCCCTGCGGCGGGCAGGGTGACGATGAAGGGACAGTGTCTGGTACACGGCGTACCGCTCGTCGAAACAGAATTTGCCAGCGATCCAAAAACACCGATTATTTCGTCTCATATCAAGACATTGCTTGAATTGCAGACCGCCTGTCCGGTTTATGAGCTGGATCTGGCGACGGTACGTGGCGGTGGCTCAGGCGCCGAACTCCAGCGCTTAGGCGAGCGTGATGGCGGGATTGTGGTCGTTGATGCCGAAAATGACGGTGATTTAGCCCTGCTGGCGCAGGCGGTGGTTGGGCTTAACGACCGTTACCTGCTCGTCGGCGCGGCGGGTTTTGCTAACGCGCTGCCGACAGGCTGCTACCTCAGCCCACGACAGCAGCTGCCGGTGCTGGTGGTCGCCGGTTCGCTGAGTGAAGCGACCCGGCAGCAAATTGTGTTTGCGGCGAAAGAGAGAGCGCTGGGGATTGTGGATATTGACGTTGAGGCGCTGCTGCAAACGGACAGCGATAGCGTGAAGGAAAAGATCGTCCACCAGTCCACTGCCGTTTTGCGCGATCGCCAGCATTGTGTGTTGAGAACCAGCCGCGACGCCGATGCGCGCGGGATGATTGAGACGCTGTGCGAACGCTACCAGCTTTCACGCCAGCAGCTAGGAGATAGCATTAGCTCAGCGCTAGGCGATATCACGCTTGCCATCATCAATCGAGCGCAAATCGGGGGGCTGTTCCTCACGGGCGGAGATATTGCTATCGCCGTGGCGAGGGCGCTCGGCGCTGAGGGTTATCGCATCGACAGCGAGGTTGCGCCCTGCGTGCCCTGCGGAACGCTGGTTAACAGCGAAATTGACGATCTGCCGGTGATCACCAAAGCCGGCGGATTTGGCGGCGAAGCCACGCTTCGGGATGCACTTTATTTTATTGAGGATATGTACAGTGACAAATAACGTAATTGCCGTCACGATGGGCGACCCGGCAGGCATCGGGCCTGAAATCATTATCAAATCTCTGGCCGAAGGCGAGCTTTCCGGCACGCCGGCAGTCGTGGTGGGATGTCTACAGACGCTACAGCGTCTGCAGGCGGCCGGCGTCACCCCGCTCGTAGAATTACGCCCGATAAAGCAGGTTTCCCAGGCGCGCTTTGCGCCGGGGATCGTTAACGTCATTGACGAGCCCCTGAAAGAGCCTGCCATGCTCATACCGGGAAAAGTGCAGGCGCAGGCCGGCGATCTGGCTTACCGCTGCGTTAAGCGGGCCACCGAAATGGCGCTGGCGGGAGAGGTCTCCGCCATCGCGACCGCGCCGCTGAATAAAGAGGCGCTTCATCTGGCGGGGCACATGTATCCGGGCCATACGGAGCTGCTGGCCCGGCTGACGGACAGCCGCGATTATGCGATGGTGCTGTATACCGACAAGCTGAAGGTCATACACGTTTCGACGCATATTGCGCTGCGTAAATTCCTCGATACCCTGAACGGCGAGCGTATCAAAACGGTGATCTCGCTCGCTGACACTTTCCTACGGCGCGTGGGATTCAGCTCCCCGCGTATCGCGGTAGCCGGCGTTAATCCTCATGCCGGTGAAAACGGTCTTTTTGGCGATGAGGAGATCAATATTGTCGGCCCGGCGATTGCGCAGATGCGGCAGCGGGGAGTAGCCGTTTATGGCCCCTGCCCGCCGGATACCGTCTTTCTGCAGGCCTGGGAAGGGCAGTACGATATGGTGGTGGCGATGTACCACGATCAGGGGCATATTCCGTTGAAGCTGCTTGGCTTCTATGATGGCGTCAATATCACGGCCGGGCTGCCGTTTATCCGCACCTCAGCGGATCACGGCACCGCGTTTGATATTGCCTGGACAGGTAAAGCTAAGTCTGAGAGCATGGCGATCTCTATCCAGCTAGCCAGTCAGCTTGCTTAATTTATAGATCGTTATCCGGATTCATTCAGGTTGCACAAGGCGGCAGTCCGCGGTGCCTGAGGCGGTTACCCGCGCCGGTTAAGCGCTGGCGCGGCTATCGGCTCGCAACGTGAAAGATGAAAGGTATATGAAGTCACAAAATCGATTAGACCAGATTCTGGACTATCTGAAAGGCCATAATCTGGTCACCGTTGAACAACTGGTTACCGCTATTGACGCTTCCCCCGCGACCATACGACGCGATCTGATTAAGCTGGATGAGCAGGGCGTGATTAATCGCAGCCACGGCGGCGTGGCGCTAAACCGCTTTATCCCGGCTCAGCCGACGACGAATGAAAAGCAGCTGCTGCATCCCCAGGAAAAGGGCGCGATTGCCCAGCTCGCCCTGTCGATGATTAAAGCCGGTGATTCGGTCGTGCTGGATGCGGGGACGACGATGCTGGAGCTGGCGCGTAACCTGACTTCGCTGCCGCTGCGCGTGATTACATCCGATTTGCGCATCGCTCTGTTTCTCTCGGAGTTTAAGCAGATCGAGGTGACCATCATCGGCGGACGCATCGATGACAGCAGCCAGTCGTGCATTGGCGATCACGGTCGTAAACTGCTGCGCGGTATTTATCCGGACATCGCATTTATTAGCTGTAATTCGTGGAGCCTGGAGAAGGGAATTACCACTCCCACGGAAGAGAAGGCGGGGCTCAAGCAGGACCTGGCGCTGAATGCGAGCCGCCGGGTGCTGTTAGCGGACAGCAGCAAGTATGGCTCCTGGTCGCTGTTTTGCGTCACCCCGCTTGCCAGCCTGACGGATATCGTCACCGATCGCGGCCTCGAGACCCAGGCGCAGGAGGCGCTCGCCAAACTTCCGTGCCAGCTTCACCTGGCATAACCAGGCAGGGCCGCAGCCCTGCCTGCGTTTCCTAGATATGAGGAATATTGCGCGCGTAGTAAATCTCGCGCATCTCCTTCCACAGCAGGTCGGTAATGACCCTGCGCTCCTCTTCGCTTAAATCTTCTGGCCTGGTATGGAACATGTAGTGTTTCAGGTCGAACTCTTTCAGCAGCATCTTGCTGTGGAAGATATTTTCCTGGTACACGTTGACGTCCACCATGTCATACAGCGACTTGATGTCGTCGGACATAAAGTTCTGTATCGAGTTAATTTCATGATCGATAAAGTGCTTCATCCCGTTGATATCACGCGTAAAGCCGCGAACGCGGTAGTCAATGGTGACGATATCGGATTCCAGCTGGTGGATAAGGTAGTTCAGCGCCTTCAGCGGCGAAATGACGCCGCAGGTTGATACTTCAATATCAGCGCGGAAGGTACAGAGTCCGCCCTCGGGATGGCTTTCCGGGTAGGTATGGACGCAGATATGGCTTTTATCGAGATGGGCGACCACGGTTTCCGGCAGCGGGCCAGGATGCTCGCTTTGATCGATAAGCTGCGGGTCAATCGGTTCTTCACTGACCAGAATGGTGACGCTGGCGCCCTGCGGCTCATAATCCTGGCGCGCGATATTCAGGATATTGGCGCCGATTATCGAGCACGTCTCGGACAAAATCTCGGTCAGACGGTTGGCGTTATAGAGTTCATCGATATAGGCGATATAGCCGTCGCGCTCGGCCGCCGTTTTGGCGTAGCAGATATCGTAAATACAAAAACTCAGGCTCTTGGTCAGGTTGTTAAAGCCGTGCAGCTTCAATTTTTTCAATTTAGTTCACCCCCTTATTTAAGATCGCTGACGGACAGCGCATCCAGCAGATATTGCGGTAGGGCGAATGCCGCCGTATGAATTGCCGGGTTGTAATAGCGGCACTTGAGGTTTGCTTTGTGGAAGCGGGCCTGGATGATTTCGCTGGAAAGATGGCGCAGCGCGTCATTGTCCGTCGCCCAGGCGAAGGTCATGATGCCGCCGTAATAGGTGGGCACCGCCGCCTGATAGAAGCTGACGTCGCTGAAGTAGTGGCCCAGCTTGCGGTGGCTGTCGACGGCTTCATCCTGCTGCAGAAAGCTCACGCCGTTCTGGGCGACAAAGATCCCGCCGGGGTTCAGGCAGCGCTTGCAGCCCGCATAAAAGGCTGAAGTGAACAGACTCTCGCCGGGACCGATGGGGTCGGTGCAGTCGGAGATAATGACGTCAAACGTTTGCGTCGTCTGGTTAACAAAATTGACGCCGTCGTCGATAACCAGCGTAAAGCGCGGATCGTCGTAGGCGCCGGCGTTGTGGTTTGGCAGGTACTGACGGCAGAAAGAAACCACGCCCGCGTCAATCTCAACCATAGTGATCGTTTCGATATGCGGATGACGGGAGACTTCGCGCAGCATGGCGCCGTCGCCGCCGCCGATGATCAGCACGTGCTTCGCCTGGCCGTGGGCCAGCAGCGGAACGTGGGTCATCATTTCATGATAGATAAACTCATCGCGCTCGGTAGTTTGCACCACGCCGTCCAGCGCCATCACGCGGCCAAAAGCGGCGTTGTCAAAAATGATCAAATCCTGATGATCGGTCTTCTCGTGATACAGCACGTTATCAACGGTAAAATACTGACCAAAATGGTCGTGCAGCGTTTCATGCCACAGTTTGCTATCGGCCACGGATTGATTCCTCCTTTGTTAACATCTGTTACACCCGTAAAAAACGAGCGCAACATCATAGCCAACTATAGATGAGGATGCACGGCGGATATTTCAGCAATGCGCGCGCGGGCGAATAAGCCTGAAAATAGGGGCGATAGCGGGCGGAAATTCTGCGGTGCGGCGCTATTTAACGTAAGCCAGCAGGCTGAGCGAATCGCGCGCCAGCGCTTTACATTTTTTGGGGGTCGAAATCTGGATGCCGCTGAGATCGCGGTAGCTGTCTTCGCCGAGCGCTTTCATATTGAAGCTGTCGTAGTTGCTCAGATCCCATTGATTCTGTTGAGCAAAAAAGACCAGCGCGCGACGGATCTGGGTATTAGGCAGGTTCTGGTAACCGCAGTCGTTTTTCAGAAAAACAAATACCGCTGTTAAATCAGCCATATCTTCCGCTTCCGACTCGCTTAACGCGTAGCTATTGGCGGATAGTGCAAGCAGGCTGCCGAGCACTAGTGTTCTGCAAAGCGTCTTCATTTTGTTTACCATTGAATCACGGACGAACAAAGTTAGCATACTTCTTTACATGACGCCGAGCTTTATTCTTACTCTTCTGCTTGACCTTCCCGTTGCTGGAGGGTTTAAGCTCAAAAGTTCACCAGCAGAATAAAAGGATGTGAAATGCAACGTCGTGAATTTATCAAATTAACCGCCGCGCTTAGCGCGTTCAGCGCGCTTCCGCTCTGGAGCCGCTCGGCGTTTGCCGCCGCTCGCCCGGCATTGCCGATACCTGAACTGCTTGCCGCCGACGCGCGAAATCGCATCACGTTAACCATCCAGGCAGGGAAAACCCAGTTTGGTCCCCATAGCGCCACCACCTGGGGCTATAACGGTAATCTGCTGGGCCCTGCGCTGCGCCTCAAAAAAGGGGAGGCGGTCACCGTGGATATTCATAACCGCCTGGTCGAAGAGACCACCGTGCACTGGCACGGCCTGGAGGTCCCAGGGGAAGTTGACGGCGGGCCGCAGGGGGTCATTGCGCCAGGGGCTTCCCGCAGCGTGAGCTTCACGCCGGCGCAGAGGGCCGCCACCTGCTGGTTCCACCCGCATCAGCACGGTAAAACCGGGCGCCAGGTGGCGATGGGGCTGGCGGGGCTGGTGCTGATTTCCGATGAGGAGAGCGAGCGCCTGCTGCTGCCCAAGCAGTGGGGGATCGATGACGTGCCGGTGATCGTGCAGGATAAGCGCTTCACCGCCGCCGGCGAAATTGACTATCAGCTCGATATTATGAGCGCGGCCGTCGGCTGGTTTGGCGATACGCTGCTGACCAACGGGGCGCTCTATCCCGAGCACGCCGCCCCGCGCGGCTGGCTGCGCCTGCGCCTGCTTAACGGCTGCAACGCCCGCTCGCTCAATTTCTCAACCAGCGACGGCCGACCGATGTACGTGGTAGCCAGCGACGGCGGGCTGCTTGCCGAGCCGGTCAAGGTGAGCGAGCTGCCGGCGTTGATGGGGGAACGCTTTGAAGTGCTGGTGGATACCCGCGACGGTAAAGCCTTCGATCTGATCACGCTGCCTGTCAGCCAGATGGGCATGGCGATTGCCCCGTTCGACAAGCCGCAGCCGGTGCTGCGCGTCCAGCCGCTGACGATTCAGGCATCCGGCCAGCTGCCGGATACCCTAGCGGCGATGCCCGGGCTGCCGCCGCTGGCTGGCCTGACCCAGCGCACGCTGCAGCTGTCGATGGATCCGATGCTGGATATGATGGGCATGCAGGCGCTAAGGCAAAAATACGGCGACGGGGCGGTGTCTGGCATGGACCACGGCAGCATGATGGATAGCGGCAGCATGGGAAATATGAGCCACGGCGAGATGGGCAAGATGAACCACGCGGATATGGGGCAGATGCACCACGGCGGCGGCGCGTTCGATTTCCACAATGCCAACCGTATCAACGGCAAAGCTTTCGATATGGGCGTGCCGATGTTCGCCGCGGCGAAGGGAGAGTATGAGCGCTGGGTCATCTCCGGCAAAGGCGACATGATGCTGCACCCGTTCCATATTCACGGTACCCAGTTCCGCATTCTGTCGGAAAACGGCCGGCCGCCCGCCGCGCATCGGACGGGGTGGAAAGATACCGTCCGGGTCGATGGCGGCGTCAGCGAAGTGCTGGTCAAGTTTGACCACGAGGCGCCGAAGGAGTTTGCCTATATGGCGCACTGCCATCTGCTGGAGCATGAGGATACCGGCATGATGCTCGGCTTTACGGTCTAGCCCGGCCGCGCGGCCTGTTATGCAAAAGAAAAGGCCCGGTTCTCACCGGGCCTTTTGCTCTTCGACTGCAGCGGTTATTTCGCTTCGTCCGGCAGGGCGTAAGCGACGATGTAGTCGCCCATCTTCGTCCCGAACGAACCGTGGCCGCCGGCGGAGATGACAACATACTGCTTGCCATCGACCTCGTAGGTCATCGGCGTGGCCTGGCCACCCGCCGGCAGGCGGGCCTGCCACAGTTTCTCACCGTTGCTCATATTGTACGCGCGCAGGTAGTTATCCGCGGTAGCGCCAATAAACAGTACGTTACCCGCCGTGGAGATCGGGCCGCCCAGCATCGGCATGCCGAGCGTAAACGGCACCTGGACCGGCATCGGGAACGGCAGGCTGTCCTGCGGCGTCCCGATACGTTTTTTCCACACCACTTCGTTGGTCTTCAGATCCAGCGCGGAGATGTAGCCCCAGGCCGGCTGTTTGCACGGCAGGCCAAACGGCGACAGGAAGGCGTTGAGGGTTACGCCATACGGCACGCCGTACTGCGGCTGCACGCCGGATTCGGTGCCGGAGCCTTTCGCATCTTTTGGCGGCTCCATCGGGTTGCCCGGACCGCGTGGGATCAGCTTAGAGACGAACGGCAGCGCCATCGGGTTGGCAATCGCCACCTGACGGTTCGGATCGACGGAGATACCGCCCCATTCGAACATGCCGAGGTTACCCGGGAATACCAGCGTGCCTTGCTCAGACGGCGGGGTGAAGATGCCTTCATAGCGCAGCTGGTGGAAGATAACGCGGCACACCAGCTGGTCGAACATGGTGGCGCCCCACATATCCGCACCGGTCAAATCTTTCTTCGGACGGAAGCTCAGGTCGGAGAACGGCTGCGTTTTGGCAACGTAATCGCCTTTCGCTGCGCCCTGCGGAACCGGTCTTTCCGGTGCCGGGACCACCAGCTCGCCGTTACGACGGTCCAGAACGAAGATGTTACCGGTTTTGGCCGGCGCGTAGATAACCGGTACGGTTTTACCGTTGACGTCAATATCTGCGAGGGTTGGCTGCGACGGCATATCCATATCCCACAGATCGTGATGAACGGTCTGATAGTTCCATACCAGTTTACCGGTGGTCGCGTTCAGCGCGACGATAGAGCTGGCGTAACGCTCCTGTTCCGGCGTACGGTTGCCGCCCCAGATATCCGGCGTGGTGACGCCCATCGGCAGATAGACTAAATCCAGCTTCGCGTCATAGGCCGCTGGAGCCCACGAGTTAGGGGAGTTAAGCGTAAAGTGGTGCTGGTCGTCGGGGATTGCGTTCGGGTCTTTGGCACCCGGATCGAACACCCACTGCAGCTTGCCGGTATTGACGTCGAAACCGCGAATCACGCCAGACGGCTCGCGGGTAGAGAAGTTATCGGTCACCGCGCCGGCGATGATAATGGTGGTATCGGTAACGATCGGCGGCGATGTCGGTTCGTACATCCCCGGGGTGGTCACCGGCATGTTGGTCTGCAGGTTGAGAATGCCTTTGTTGGCAAAGGATTCACACAGCTGGCCGTTGTCGGCGTTAATGGCGAACAGGCGACCGTCGTTGACCGGCAGGATGATGCGGCGCGGGCAGTTGGCGACCACGTCAGCCGGCGCGCTGTCGGCCTTCGCTTCGTGGTAAGAGACGCCGCGGCAGGTCACGTGCTGGAAGGACGGGTCCGCGTTCAGCTGCGGATCGAAGTGCCATTTCTCTTTCCCGGTTGCCGCGTCCAGGGCGAACAAACGCTGGTGGGCGGTACACAGGTAGAGCATGTTGCCGACCTTAATCGGCGTCACTTCGTTAGTGATCTCACCCGGATCGTTAGGCAGCTTCAGGTCGCCGGTGCGGAACACCCAGGCTTCCTTGAGGTTCTTCACGTTATCGGCGTTGATTTGCTTCAGCGGTGAATAGCGTTGGCCCTCCTGGTTACGGCCGTATGCCGGCCAGTCGCCGTCGGCAACGGCGGAGATCGGGGCCGCAGGCGTGGCGTCGGCGCTCAGGGTGCCGTTCACTTCCTGCGGATCGTTAAATCCGGCCCAGGTCAGGATCCCGCCGCTGATCAGCAGGGCGATAACCAGCCCGGCAACCGCGCCGGCGGAAGGGACGGGCAGGCGACGCCAGACGAAGGGCAAAATCAGCCAGATGCCGAAGAACACCAGGATGTCGCTACGCGGGGTGAGCGCCCAGAAGTCAAAGCCGACCTCCCAGACTCCCCAAATCATGGTGGCGAGAAGCAGCGCGGCGTACAGCCAGAGCGCGGAACGCTTACCGCGCAGCAGCATTACGGTGACGGCGAGCATCACCAGGCCGGCAATCGGGTAGTACCAGGAGCCGCCGATAGCGGCCAGCCATACCCCGCCAACGAGAAGATAGAGACCGCAGAACGCTGCAAAGAGCGCAGTCAGCGTCACGACGAGTCGCCGCGATTGTTGAGGTTTTGTTTCTGCCATAGAAGGTTACTCGTTTTGTTTGTTAATATTTTAGATGCAATTAATTATAGGATTTAACAAGTGTGATCGGAATCACAAAATGGCTTTTATTATTCCCTGCACCGCAGATTTCTTTTTACTGGTATACTGGTCAGCTTGCCGGTCAACGTCGATGTGAGAGCAGCGGCTTTGATGATTTACATTAAGAATCAAGTGGTTAGTTTAATGAAACATACTGTAGAAGTGATGATCCCGGAAGCCGAGATCAAAGCGCGTATCGCCGAACTGGGTCGTCAAATCAACGAATGCTACAAAGACAGCGGCAGCGAAATGGTGCTGGTGGGGCTGCTGCGCGGCTCATTTATGTTTATGGCCGACCTGTGCCGTGAAGTTCAGGTGCCGCATGAAGTCGATTTTATGACCGCTTCCAGCTACGGCAGCGGCATGTCCACGACCCGCGACGTTAAAATCCTCAAGGATCTGGATGAAGACATTCGCGGTAAAGATGTCCTGATCGTGGAAGACATCATCGACTCCGGCAACACGCTCTCTAAAGTGCGTGAGATCCTCAGCCTGCGCGAGCCGAAATCGCTGGCCATCTGTACGCTGCTGGATAAGCCGAGCCGTCGCGAAGTGAGCGTACCGGTTGAGTTTGTCGGCTTTGCTATCCCGGACGAGTTCGTTGTCGGTTACGGTATTGATTACGCCCAGCGCTATCGCCATCTGCCGTACGTGGGCAAAGTGGTGCTGCTGGACGAGTAGGGCGCAGGTAGGCAATATGGCGGCACCCGGCTAAGCGGCGCGCCGCCCGTCCGGATACGTAAAGCGCGTCGGCTACTTGTGGTTGACGTGCTTAATTTTGAGGTTGGAAATGCCGTGACGGTAGCGCTGTTCGAGGGTTTCGCGGCTGACGGCGGTCACGTCGAGATCGCGCAGCAGGCCATCGTGAATGCCGTAGGCCCAGCCGTGGATCGTTACCTTCTGCCCGCGCTTCCACGCCGAGCGCATAATCGTTGAGTGACCCAGGTTATAGACCTGCTCCATCACGTTCAGCTCGCACAGCGTATCAAGACGGCGCTCTTCGGGCATCTCGCCCAGTAGCGAACTGTGTTTAAACCAGATATCGCGAATATGCAGCAGCCAGTTGTCGATCAGGCCCAGCTCGGTGTTTTCAATCGCCGCCTGCACGCCGCCGCAGCCGTAGTGGCCGCAGATGATAATATGCTCGACCTCCAGCACGTCAACGGCGTACTGCACCACGGAAAGACAGTTCAGGTCGGTATGAATCACCAGGTTGGCAACGTTGCGGTGCACAAACAGTTCGCCAGGCTCGAGGCCCGTTAACCGTTCAGCGGGTACGCGGCTATCAGAACATCCAATCCACAGGAAGCGCGGTTTTTGCGCCTGAGACAAGGTTGCAAAAAAACCGGGGTCTTCTTCCACCAGCATTTTTGACCATAGTGCATTGTTGCTGATGAGTGTATCTATATCGTTCATGGACGTTCACGGCCTATAACCAGGTAAGTGCGTTGCGCTAATATAGGTTAACCTCACGTTTTTTAAAACAACCCATCGCGTGTCACGACACGAGAAGAGACATTTAATGACCATTGCTCTGGAACTAAAACAGCTTACAAAAACCTACCCCGGCGGGGTTCAGGCGCTGCGGGGGATCGACCTGCAGGTTGAGGCAGGCGACTTTTATGCGCTGCTGGGCCCGAACGGCGCGGGCAAATCCACCACGATTGGCATTATCAGCTCGCTGGTCAATAAAACCTCAGGCCAGGTCAACGTCTTTGGCTACGACCTGCAGAAGGACGTGGTTAACGCCAAGCGCCAGCTCGGCCTGGTGCCGCAGGAGTTTAACTTTAACCCCTTCGAAACCGTGCAGCAGATCGTCGTTAACCAGGCGGGCTACTACGGCGTTGAGCGTAAAGAAGCGGTGATACGCAGCGAAAAATACCTGAAACAGCTCGATCTATGGGAAAAGCGCGGCGAGCGCGCGCGGATGCTATCCGGCGGCATGAAGCGCCGTCTGATGATCGCCCGCGCCCTGATGCACGAGCCAAAATTACTGATCCTCGATGAACCTACCGCGGGCGTGGATATCGAACTCCGCCGCTCGATGTGGGGCTTCCTCAAGGATTTGAACGATAAAGGCACCACCATTATCCTCACCACCCACTACCTGGAAGAGGCGGAGATGCTGTGCCGCAATATCGGCATTATTCAGCGCGGCGAGCTGGTGGAGAACACCTCCATGAAGGCGCTGCTGGCGAAGCTAAAATCGGAAACCTTTATTCTCGATCTGGCGCCGAAAAGCCCACTGCCGGTGCTCGAAGGCTATCAGTATCGGCTGGTGGATACCTCGACTCTGGAAGTTGAGGTGCTGCGCGAGCAGGGGATCAACAGCGTATTTTCTCAGCTGAGCGCGCAGGGCGTTCAGGTTTTAAGCATGCGTAACAAAGCCAACCGCCTGGAAGAGCTGTTTGTCACGCTGGTACATGACAGGAAAGGAGAATCAGCATGATGCAGCTGTACTGGGTCGCGCTGAAAAGCATCTGGGCCAAAGAGATCCACCGTTTTATGCGTATCTGGATCCAGACGCTGGTGCCGCCGGTGATCACCATGACGCTCTATTTCGTCATTTTTGGCAACCTGATCGGTTCACGCATCGGCGAAATGCACGGTTTTACCTATATGCAGTTTATCGTGCCGGGCCTGATTATGATGGCGGTGATCACCAACGCCTACGCCAACGTGGCCTCCTCTTTCTTCAGCGCGAAATTCCAGCGCAATATTGAGGAGCTGCTGGTGGCGCCGGTGCCGACGCACGTGGTTATCATCGGCTACGTTGGCGGCGGCGTGGCGCGCGGGCTGTTTGTCGGGATCCTCGTCACCGCGATCTCGCTGTTCTTCGTCCCGTTCCAGGTTCACTCCTGGCTGTTCGTTGGGCTGACGCTGATCCTGACGGCCATCCTCTTCTCGCTGGCGGGCCTGCTGAATGCGGTATTTGCCAAAACCTTTGACGATATCAGCCTGATCCCGACCTTCGTGCTGACGCCGCTGACCTACCTCGGCGGGGTATTCTACTCACTGACCCTGCTGCCGCCGTTCTGGCAGGCGCTGTCGCATCTGAACCCGATCGTCTACATGATCAGCGGCTTCCGCTACGGCTTCCTCGGCATCAACGACGTTCCGCTGATTACCACCTTTGGCGTACTGGTGGTCTTTATCGTCGCGTTCTACCTGCTGTGCTGGTCTCTGATCCAGCGCGGACGCGGTCTGCGCAGCTAGCGGACCGTTATTGGCGCTTCGCTGAGCGATTAGGCGAAGCGCCATCGGTTAATCTTGACTGACATCACCGACATCAATCATTCCCCTTGTTAAATTAGCCTCCTGCTAAGGAGGTAGGCGATGTTAGGTTGGGTTATTGCGTGTCATGACGAGAAGGCGCAGGAGCTGCTGGGCCGTCTGGAAAAAAGATATGGGCCGCTGGCGCAGTGTCGGGCGGTGAACTACTGGCGCAATCTCAGCAGCAATATGCTGAGCCGAATGATGTGCGAGGCGCTGCACGCGGTCGACAGCGGCGATGGCGCGATCTTTCTGACCGATGAAACCGGCGCGGCACCGTATCGGGTCGCGGCGCTCATGAGCCATAAGCACACCCACTGCGAAGTGATCTCCGGAATCGACTATCCATTGTTAGAGCAAATGTATCTGCTGCGCGAGAGCCTGAGCAGCGAAGCGTTTCGCGAGGCGATAGTCAGCGCCGGAGGCCCGACGGTCAGCAGCCTCTGGCACCAGCAGCAAAAAAATCCACCTTTCCGCCTGCTGCATGAAGCGTACGGGAATTAGGCGTTGGTATTGATGCCGCTTTTGTTACAATGGCGGCAGTTTTTTCTAGCGGTTAGACGTCGATGTTTGCCCGAATCTTTGCTCTGCTCCTTCTGCTGACGTCGCTCAGCGCCTCTGCCAGCCTGTTAAGCCAACAGGGCGTGCCTGCGCGCTATATGCAAACCGCTGAAGATGCGGTTATCTGGGCGCAGATCGGCAATGAGGTGGTCAGCGTCGGCAATATCCGCGCCGGGCAAATTATTGCCGTCGTACCGACCGCCGCCGACTATTACGAGTTCAGCTTCGGCTTTGGTACCGGTTTTATCGATAAAGGCCACCTGCAGCCGGTGCAGGGCAAGCAGCGGGTGGAGGACAGCCTCGGCGATTTGCATAAGCCGCTCAGCAATCAAAACCTGCTCACCTGGAAAGATACCCCGGTCTACGACGCCCCCTCCAGCGGCAGCGCACCGTTCGGCACGCTGGCGGATAATTTACGCTATCCGATAATCAGCAAGCTAAAAGACCGGCTCAATCAGACCTGGTTTCAAATTCGCATCGGCAATCGCCTGGCGTGGGTCAGCAGTCTCGACGCCCAGCAGGATAACGGCATTCCAGTCCTCACCTATCACCATATCCTGCGTGATGAAGAGAACACCCGCTTTCGCCATACCTCGACCACCACCTCCGTTCGCGCCTTCAGCAACCAGATGACATGGCTGCGCGACCAGGGTTACACCACCCTGAACATGTATCAGCTGGAAGGCTACGTGCGCAATAAGATCAACCTGCCGGCGCGCTCGGTGGCGATCACCTTTGATGACGGTCTGAAGTCGGTCAACCGCTACGCATGGCCGATCCTCAAGCAGTATGGCTTTCACGCTACGGCGTTTATTATCTCCTCGCGCATTAAGCGCCATCCGCAGAAATGGGCGCCTAAGTCACTGCAGTTTATGAGTATTTCTGAGCTGAAGCAGATTCAGGACGTCTTTGACGTGCAGTCGCATACCCACTTTCTGCATCGGGTTGACGGCGGGCATCGTCCGATTCTGCTGAGCCGCAGCTACCATAACATCCTGTTTGACTTTGAGCACTCGCGCCGCGCCTTGACGCAGTTTAATCCGCACGTGCTCTATCTCTCCTATCCGTTTGGCGGCTATAACGCCACGTCGGTGAAGGCGGCGAACGACGCCGGTTTTCATATGGCGGTGACCACGGTGAGAGGGAAGGTGAAACCCGGGGATAATCCGTTCTTATTGAAGCGCCTCTATATTCTGCGCACGGATTCGCTGGAGACGATGTCGCGGCTGATCAGCAACCAGCCGCAGGGATAGACAGGCCATCCTGATCATTAATATCGAAAAGTTAGAAAGGGCACTGGAAATGCAGACACAAGATTCAGTCTGAAGGTACTCACACCGCTCAACAATAGCAGTCTGAACGGCACTCTCATTGCCTGTTATGCCGTACCGGCCCACTCCGTTGGTTAGCCGCTAGACCGGATTTTAATTGTATAAAGTTGACGAATGACTCTATTTATTTTCAGAGTTTACGTCCTTGCATAAAACCCATTATTTATTTATGGTTATTCAACTTAATCACAGTAAAAGGATGTACAGAAATGGCAATTCCGGCTTATTTATGGATGAAAGATGATGGTGGGGCTGATATCAAAGGGGCGGTTGATGTTAAAAAACGCGAGGGAAGTATTGAGGTCCTCGGTTTTAGTCATGGCTTACATCTTCCGACTGATAACAGTACGGGAAAGATCACCGGCACGCGTTTACATGCCCCGTTAACTTTTCAAAAAGAATTTGACTCATCAAGTCCATATATCTATAAGGCCGTGGCGCAAGGGCAAACTTTGAAAAGTGTAGAAATTAAATGGTACAAAATTAACTACTCAGGTCAGGAAGAAGAATACTTTAATATGTTACTTGAAAACGTAAAGGTAATCTCTATTTGTCCAATGATGCACGATTGTAAAAACCCCGCGACAGAGAAACATAATCACTTAGAGGCTGTTTCATTACGCTATGAGAAAATCACATGGAAACATTGCGATGGTAATATTATCTTCTCCGATTCATGGAATGAACGATGATTCAAAGTACCTTCTATCTGAACGGGAATCAGCTAAGTAATCTCAGTTGTCCTGGTATAGGATTTTTTCCTGCCTTTTCTGGAACAGGAGCATCACGTAACAATCCTGATGATGTAGCTATACCTTCTATCGGACCGTTGCCGCCAGGCCTGTACTACATCGTTACGCGTGGTACCGGGGGGATTGTTACGATGGTGAGTGATTCTGTCGCGTCGTTTATTTCTGGCTCGGATAGGTCGATATGGTTTGCCCTGTACCGACACGATTCACAGATCGATGATCATACATTTATTGGTCATGTTCGAAGAGGAAACTTCAGACTTCACCCTGCAGGTTATAAAGGCGTAAGCGAAGGTTGTATTACGCTATCCCGCTTAGCTGATTTCATGCTGTTACATGATGTGTTACTTAACACACCCACAATACAGGTAACAGCGTCATTAACCGCTTTTGGTACCGTACAGGTCTACTAATGAAGCCAATACAATACGTACTATTATGGTTTGGGGAAGCATTACTCTTTACCGTGACATTCGTCCTGCTCTACGTGCTGATGCCCGAAGTGAAAATGTACAGACTGATTACCGACCTAACGGGGTTTATGTCCGATTTTACCTGGGATAAATATTATTTTTTGGCCCTTTGCGTAGTTTCACTGCTCATCGTAGCAGGAGTGGTTTATATAACGGCCTTAATTAAAAAACGTTAATTTTAAACGCTGGCTATACGGGGATACGTATGAGGCCGATACAATATGTACTACTATGGATTGGGGCTGCATTTCTCTATGCGGTAACGTTAGTGCTGCTATTAACATTTATGCCCGAAGTAGAGCTCTATGGTCTGATAAGAAAATTTACGGGCGTTATATCCGGTGACGTATGGGATAAATATTATTTCCTGTCTATTTGTCTCGCTTCACTATTGATTGTATCAATAGTGGTTTATATAACGGCTTTAATTAAAAAACGTTAATCCTCAACGCGCCGGAGACTAATCAGCTATAGGTTTTTTTACGGGGCTTGCTGAACGGTGCCCCGCCAGGGAGGAGCACCGTCAGCGATCGGCTATCAGGCAACCTGAACCGGAATGGCTTTGGCCTGACGCTTCATCTCGTTGTCGCCTTCAAAGTAGGCCACCTTTGGCCGCCAGCTGCGGGCTTCTTCATCGCTCATGGTGACGAAGCTGGCGATGATCAGAATATCGCCGACGCTGGCGCAGTGCGCCGCCGCGCCGTTAACGGAAATGATTCTGGAACCGCGCTCGGCGGCAATGGCGTAGGTGGAGAAGCGGTTACCGTTGGTCACGTTCCAGAGATGGATCGCCTCATTTTCGAGGATCCCGGACGCATCAAGGAAATCCTGGTCAATGGCGCAGGAGCCTTCATAGTGCAGATCGGCCTGGGTGACTTTTACGCGGTGGAGTTTGCCCTGCAGCATATTACGAATCATAGTGTCTACCTTTATTCCCGTCATACTTCAAGCGGCATACAGGCTAGCTGCACTCGAACTATTGCGGGTATCTACCTGACGAAAACGAAGCGGATGTCGCATCCGCTTGAGCAAATGCCGGGCAGTATTGCCCGATTTTTAACCTTTGTCTACTGGCCGAGCTCGACGATTTTGTTATCGATAAGACGCGCCTGGCCGAGCCATGCTGCCATCAGGATCACCGCCCGCTGGCTGGTCTCGGTGAGCTCCTGCAGCGTATCGGCATCGCGGATCTGAATATCGTCAGAGCGGAAGCCCTTTTCGTCCAGCTCCTGCCCGGCAAGGGTAATCATTTCATCCAGATTACGATCGCCGGCCACCAGCTTTTCCGCCACGCTATTCAGCACTTTATATAAGCCTGGGGCGATTTTACGCTGGTCGGCGGTCAGGTAGCCGTTGCGCGAGCTGAGCGCCAGGCCATCTTTGGCGCGGATAATCGGTACGCAGATAATCTCGATATCGTAGCCCATGTCGGCAACCATCTTGCGGATCAGCGCCAGCTGCTGGAAGTCCTTCTCGCCAAAGCAGGCGACGTCCGGCTGCACCAGGTTGAACAGCTTGCTGACGATGGTGGAGACGCCGCGGAAGTGGCCCGGACGGCTGGCCCCTTCAAGCATGGTCGACAGGCCGGGAACGTCGACGTAGGTCTGACCTTCGGTGCCGTGCGGATAGATCTCCGCCGGAGCCGGTGCGAATACGAAGTCCACTTTGCGTTTGTTCAGCTTCTCGCAATCGTCCTGCAGCGTGCGCGGGTAGCGCGTCAAATCGTCAGGGCGGTCGAACTGCATCGGGTTAACGAAAATGCTGACCACCACGACGTCAGCGCTGGCTTTCGCTTCATCAACCAGCTTCATATGGCCGTCATGCAGGTTGCCCATGGTGGGAACCAGCGCAATGCGCTTGCCTTCCTGACGTAAACGGCGGATATGCTGACGCAGCAGCGGCAGGGATTCAATAATCAGCACAACAAGACTCCTTAATGGAAACTGTGTTCTTCGCCCGGATAGACGCCGGACTCCACTTCGGCAATATACTGCCGTACCGCCGCGCGCATGTCGCCTGCTGCGGTGAGGAAATTTTTAGCGAATTTAGGAATATGGCCGCCGGTGATGCCGAAGGCGTCGTGCATTACGAGGATTTGCCCGTCGGTGACGTTACCGGCGCCAATGCCGATCACCGGGATGGTCAGCGCCTCGGTCACGCGCTGGGCCAGCGCCACCGGCACGCACTCCAGCACCAGCAGCTGCGCGCCTGCGGCTTCGAGCGCCAGCGCATCGTCAAGCAGCGTTTGCGCCGCGTCGCCGCGTCCCTGGACCTTATAGCCGCCAAAAACGTTAACCGACTGCGGCGTCAGGCCAAGATGGCCGCAAACCGGTACCGCCCGTTCCGTCAGCATTTTGACGGTCTCGGCCAGCCACGCGCCGCCTTCAATCTTGACCATGTTCGCGCCCGCGCGCATCACCACGGCGGCATTGGCGAAGGTCTGTTCCGGCGTGGCGTAGGCCATAAACGGCAGGTCGGCGAGCAGCAGGCAGGCAGGAGCGCCGCGGCGTACCGCCTGGGTGTGGTAGGCAATGTCTTCAACCGTCACCGGCAGCGTGGAGTCGTGGCCCTGTACCGTCATGCCCAGCGAATCGCCAACCAGCATCACGTTGATGCCCTCATCGGCAAACAGCTTTGCGAAGCTATAGTCGTAGGCGGTGATGGTGGCGAAGCGCTTCTTCTCCTGTTTGCATTTCTGCAGCAGGGCGATAGTGGTCGGTTTCATAACGTTTCCTGATGATGAAAGTCATATTAACCGGCATTCTAACAGCAGCACTGGAGGGGGCAACGGTTTTAGGCAACCGATAACCACGATCGCCGTAATTGTTAAAGGCAGCGAGGACTACCAGAGAACGGGTTTATCGGCAGCGAGCTGGGTCAGTACGCTGCGTAACGCGACGCCGTCAGGAAAATGGAGCTCGGGGGCAATCTCAAACAGCGGCCACAGCATAAAGCCGCGGTTTTTCATATCGTAATGCGGCACCGTCAGGCGCTCGCTGTCGATAACCTGCTCGCCAAACAGCATGATATCGAGATCGAGCGTGCGCGGACCCCAGCGTTCGGCCTTGCGTTCGCGGCCCTGCTGCAGCTCGATGCGCTGGGTATTATCCAGCAGCGCTTCTGCGGTAAGCCCGGTCTCCAGCGCGACGGCGGCGTTAAGGTAGTCAGGCTGATCCTGCGGTCCCAGCGGCGGCGTGCGGTAGAAAGAGGAGACGGCGACGATCCGGCTGTTGGGGATCTCCGCCAGCGCGGCAACGGCAGCATTAACCTGCTCCAGAGGAGCGGCCAGATTGCTGCCGAGGGCGATAAAGGCGAGCGTCATGCGCCGCCCTGGCGCGGGGCGCGTTTACGCGGACGACGATGACGGCGGCGCGGCGCCGGCTCTTCATCGAGCTCGTTAAGCATATCTTTTTGATCCGGCGGCGGCGCAACCTGGAACTCACCCCACCATTTGGTCAGGCGCAGCAGCTCGCCGTTTTTTTCAGCACCGGCGCGCAGCTCAAGCAGATCGTACGCGGCGCGGAATTTCGGATGCTCCATCAGCTTCCACGCGCGTTTGCCCTGGCGGCGGGACATCCGCAGCTGCAGCTGCCAGATATCGCGAACCAGCGTAGTGATGCGCTTTGGAATCGCCAGCGTACGGCAGGCTTCGTCCAGCACGTCGTTCATCGCCAGCAGGAAGGCGTCGTTGTACGCCAGACCGCTCTCCTGGGTAATTTTCTGCGCCATTTCCAGCAGCGGATACCAGAACATCACCGCAAACAGGAACGCCGGGTTAACGCGCATATCGTTATGAATGCGGTTATCGGTGTTCTTCAGTACCTGGGTGATGATGTGCTCCATCGGGCTATCGCCGCGCTCGGTAAAGTAGCGGGTGATGGTCGGGAACAGCGGCTGGAACAGATTGTATTCGCGCAGCAGCATATAGGTATCAAAACCGTAGCCCGCCTGCAGCAGCTTGAGCACTTCTTCAAACAGACGCGCCGGAGGCACGTCGTGCAGCAGCGCCGCCAGGCGTGGGATCGGCTCGGCGCTTTCCGCGCTGATGCTCATATTGAGCTTGGCGGCAAAGCGCACCGCGCGCAGCATGCGTACCGGATCTTCGCGGTAGCGGGTTTCCGGATCGCCAATCAGGCGGATAACGCCATCCTGCATGTCCTTCATGCCGCCAACGTAATCGCGGACGGTAAAGTCGGCAACGCTGTAGTAAAGGCTGTTAATGGTGAAGTCGCGGCGCTGGGCATCTTCTTCGATGGAGCCGAAGATGTTGTCGCGCAGCAGCATGCCGTTCTGGCCGAGCTGCGAGGTGACGCGATCGGTGGTATGCCCTTCGTGGTGACCACGGAAGGTGGCGACTTCGATAATCTCCGGCCCGAACATGACGTGAGCCAGGCGGAAACGGCGGCCGACCAGGCGGCAGTTGCGGAACAGTTTACGTACCTGATCCGGGGTCGCGCTGGTGGTGACGTCGAAATCTTTCGGCTTCTTGCCAAGCAGGAGGTCGCGTACGCCACCGCCGACGAGATAGGCTTCGTAGCCCGCCTTGTTCAGTCGATAGAGCACCTTGAGGGCATTATCACTGATATCTTTGCGGGAAATTGCATGCTGTTCGCGCGGGATAACCGTCATATGCGTTTGTTCGACGGCGGCTTCTGCCTCGCGCTCCTCACGGCTTAGCACCTTACGGCAAAAATTAGCGACTCGGGTAAAAATGTTGCACCTCGTAGTGTCAGACTGACTTCAGGACCAAAAAGCTACTCTATGGACTTCAGATTGCAGCACGGCGACAGGCTTGTGGGCTCCCGGTGGCATAGAAAGCTATGTAACCTGGGCGGACAAATGCGGCTATCGCAGCGGCAATGCGTAAGGCGACGAGTAAAAATTGCGGCTAATCATAGCTCAGCGGGAGCCATTTGAGAATGCTGGATTTTTTCGGGTTTCCAGTTCGCTACCGCCTGCCTGAGTAAATCATCGATACTCAAGGCTCGCCATTCCTGCTCAACGTCCTGATTAAGAAACATTAGCGCCCGTATAATTTCCGGGCGCGGATCGCCTTCCGGCAGCGCCGGGGCGTGATTTTGTTTGGAGAGTTTATTCCCCTCGGCGTTCAGCGCCAGCGGCAGATGCAGGTAATCCGGCGCCTGCCAGCCGAAGTGCTGATAGAGCGAAATCTGCCGCACCGTGGGCTCAATAAGATCGGCGCCGCGGACTATCTCACTCACGCCCTGGAAACGATCGTCCACCACCACCGCAAGATTATAGGCGAACAGGCCGTCGCGGCGGTGGATAATAAAATCTTCGCGCGCCACAGGCTCGTCGGCAACCAGGGTTCCGCGCAGCTGGTCATAAAACTCAAGCACCGGTCGCGTCTGGCGTATGCGCAGCGCGGCGTCCTGTGCCGGCAGCCGCAGGTCGCGGCAGTGGCCATCATAGATGCCGCCGACGGCGTGAATACGCGCGCGGGTGCAGGTGCAGTAATAGCACAGCCCCTGCTCATGCAGCCATGCAAGATGCTCCCGGTAGGCTTCGTGGCGCTGCGACTGCCACAGCACTTCGCCATCCCAGTGCAGCCCGTAACGCTCGAGCTGGCGCAGAATGGTATCGGCGGCGCCGGGAACCTCCCGCGGCGGGTCGATATCCTCAATGCGTACGTGCCAGATGCCGTTTTTTGCCCGCGCCTGGAGATGGCTGCCGAGTGCGGCAATCAGGGAGCCGAAATGGAGTTCGCCGGAGGGTGAGGGGGCAAAGCGGCCTGTATAGCGTGAGTCATTCATGGTCTATAGAGCATGTAGGCGGGAGAAACTCCCGCCGGAGATACGATAGCGAAGTGGATTAGCCAGCCATCTGTTTTTCGCGAATTTCCGCCAGAGTTTTGCAATCGATGCACAGATCTGCGGTCGGACGCGCTTCCAGACGGCGAATGCCGATCTCAACGCCACAGGATTCACAAAAGCCGAAATCTTCGTCTTCGACTTTCTTCAGTGTTTTCTCGATCTTTTTGATGAGTTTACGTTCGCGATCGCGGTTACGCAGCTCCAGGCTGAACTCCTCTTCCTGAGCGGCACGGTCTACCGGGTCCGGGAAGTTAGCAGCTTCATCCTGCATGTGTGTTACGGTGCGATCCACTTCATCCCTGAGTTGATTACGCCATGCTTCAAGAATACGCTTGAAGTGCGCTAGCTGGGCTTCGTTCATATACTCTTCGCCCGGCTTCTCTTGGTACGGCTCCACCCCAGCGATGGCGAGAATACTCAGGGACGATGTTTTACGGTTTTGCCCTTCTTGCATGTTGCTTCTCCTTAACACGCACTATCGATCCCCATGGTGGGGGAAAAATCAGGCCGCTATAAATAGCAGATGCTTTTCCGGATAGCAATTATCTAAACGTTACACTTGACAACCCTGTGAAGAAAAGCGTATTTGCGCTCGCGACCCGGACACTATTTAGCCGTTTGTTTACCGGGAGTTAACACCACGGTAATCGGCTTATTCAGAGTCATCATCTCGGTAGAAAGTTCCGCTTTATATGCGAGAATTTCAACCCCCTTGGTTTGTGCTTCAATCAATAGCCGTGCGTATCTGGCATCAATGTGGTGAGCGGGAGAGAAACGGTCGATCGCCGAATGCAGCACGGCGAACAAAATCACGGCCCGATCGCCGGCTGCCGCCACGCCCATCAGCTCCCGCAGGTGCTTCTGGCCGCGCTCGGTGACCGCATCGGGGAAATAACCGCTCTCTTTCTCCGCTAACGTAACCGATTTCACTTCAATATAGCAGTTTTGTCGTTCTTCTGCCTGTAACATAATATCGATGCGGCTGTTCTCTCCGCCATATTTCACTTCACTTTTCAGCGTGTTATAGCCAGAAAGCTCGCTAATATTACCCGCCAGTATCGCCTCTTTTGCCAGCGTATTGGCGCGTAAAGTATTCACGCAAATCGTTGCGCCCTGCTGGGTTTCGGTTAATTCCCAGGTATGTGCATACTTGCGCTTCACGTTATCGGAGGTGGAATACCAGACGGTATCGCCGGGCGTCGCGCAGCCGGTCATCGCTCCGGTGTTCGGGCAGTGCAGGGTCAGCTCGCGCCCGTCGGGGGTCACCACGTCGGCCAGAAATCGTTTGTAACGTTTAATCAGAACGGCGGACCGTAGCGGTGGGGTGAACAGCATCAGCTCTCCTCGTTGAAGGGGTAACGTTCCAGCGCGGTATAGCGGGTACGTCCGCGGGCAAAGCTGGATTCATAAAGTACAAATTCGCGCACCGCAAACGTCCAGCTGAAGCCGGGCGGCGGGATGGGTACCGCGCTGCGGGCGTCGCGCAGCAGGGTGATATGCGGATGGAACGGCTGCGGGCTTTGATAGCAGCCGCTGCGGGCCGCCTGGGCGCGCAGCATACCGGCCAGCTGCAGCACGCCGCGCGGCGGCTGGCGCGTACCGAGCCACACCACCCGCGAACGCAGCCACTGTCCGGCATCGTCGAGGGTCAGCGTAAAGCCGGGCTGGCGAATGCGTCCCGCCTGTGCCGCCAGCGCGCGCTGCTTATCCGCGCTGACCTCGCCAAGAAACGCCAGCGTCAGGTGCAGATTGGCTTTTGCTACCGGCCTGCCGGCGTCATCCGGGAAGCTCAGGGCGCGCCAGTCGACGATCCGCTGCTGCACCTCTTCAGGCAGTTCAAGGGCGAAAAACAGCCTTTTCGGCTCGGACATGATAAATACCCGGTAATCATTTCAGTGCGATGAATTTCAGCCTGCAGCGTATCTGCAACGCGAAAGACGACAAGTCTGGCGTGATGCTACAATGCCTGCCCCTGAATGTTAAGCCCTGGAGCCTTTCGTGTCCTCATTGCCGGTTGCCGCCGTCCTCCCCGAACTTCTCTCCGCTCTGCAGCAGGCGCCGCAGGTGCTGCTCAATGCGCCAACCGGTGCCGGTAAATCGACCTGGCTGCCGCTGCAAATCCTCGCGGCGGGCCAGATCGACGGGCGCATTATTCTGCTGGAACCTCGCCGGCTGGCGGCGCGCAACGTGGCGCAGCGGCTGGCCGAACTGCTGGGCGAGAAGCTGGGCGAAACCGTGGGCTACCGGATGCGCGCGGACACCTGCGTCGGACCAAATACCCGCATCGAAGTGGTCACCGAGGGGATCCTGACGCGCACGCTCCAGCACGATCCCGAGCTGACGGGCGTGGGCCTGGTGATCCTCGATGAGTTCCACGAGCGCAGCCTGCAGGCGGATCTGGCCCTCGCCCTGCTCCTCGACGTGCAGCAGGGCCTGCGCGACGATCTCAGGCTGCTGATTATGTCGGCGACGCTGGATAACGATCGCCTGCAGCGGATGCTGCCACAGGCGCCGGTGATTACCTCCGCCGGCCGGGCCTTCCCGGTGGAGAAGCGCTATCAGGCGCTCGCCGCGCACCAGCGCTTTGATGAGGCGGTGGCGATAGCCGCCGCCGAGCTGCTGCGCCAGGAGAGCGGGTCGATGCTGCTGTTTCTCCCCGGCGTCGGCGAAATTCAGCGGGTGCAGGAGCAGCTGGCCGGGCGGGTGGCCGACGATGTGGCTATCTGCCCTCTGTACGGGGCGCTGCCGCTGAGCGAGCAGCGTAAGGCGATTCTGCCGGCGGCGAAGGGGACGCGTAAGGTGGTGCTGGCGACCAATATTGCCGAAACCAGCCTGACCATTGAGGGAATTAGGCTGGTGGTGGATAGCGCCCAGGAGCGGGTTGCCCGCTTTGACGCCCGCACCGGCTTAACCCGCCTGATAACCCAGCGCATCAGCCAGGCCTCCATGACCCAGCGCGCCGGCCGCGCCGGGCGTCTGGAGCCCGGAATTTGCCTGCACCTGATCGCGAAAGAGCAGGCGGAGCGCGCGGCGGCGCAGAGCGACCCCGAGATCCTGCAAAGCGATCTGTCGTCGCTGCTGCTGGAGCTGCTGCAGTGGGGATGTCAGGATCCCGCCGAACTCCGCTGGCTGGATCTGCCGCCGGAGATCAACCTGGCAGCGGCCCGGCGTCTGCTGACGGCGCTCTCCGCGCTGGAGGGCAGCAGGCTGTCGGCGCGCGGGCGGAAGATGGCCGCGCTGGGTAACGATCCGCGCCTTGCGGCGATGCTGATTGCGGCGGACTCTCCCGATGCGGCGGCAACGGCGGCTAAGCTGGCGGCGATCCTCGAAGAGCCGCCGCGCGGCGCGAATAGCGATCTTGGCTCGGCGTTTGCCCGCCAGCAGCCCGGCTGGCAGCAGCGGGCGCAGCAGCTGCTGAAGCGCCTCGGCGGCCGGGCGGGTCATCCCGACGCCCAGCGCGTGTCGGCTTTGCTGGCACCGGCCTTTGCCGACCGCATCGCCCGCCGACGCGGCCAGGAGGGGCGCTACCAGCTGGCCAACGGCATGGGGGCGATGCTTAACGCCGATGACGCGCTTGGACGCCATGAGTGGCTGATTGCGCCTCTGCTGCTGCAGGGGAGCTCGTCGCCGGATGCGCGCATCTTACTTGCGCAGCCGCTGGACGTTACCGCGCTGCTGGAGCAGCTGCCGGATCTGGCCCAGCGCTCCGATACCGTGGAGTGGGATGAGGCCCAGGGAACGCTGAAGGCCTGGCGCCGCACCTGTATCGGCCAGCTGGTGATCAAAACTCAGCCGCTGGCAAAGCCGTCGGAAGAGGAGCTGCACCGGGCGATGCTCAACGGCATTCGCGATAAGGGCCTAAGCGTGCTGAACTGGACGGCGGAGGCGGAGCAGCTCCGTCTGCGCCTGCACTGCGCGGCGCAGTGGCTGCCGGAGGAGGCGTGGCCGGCGGTGGATGAGGCCTCGCTGCTGGCAACGATGGAGGCGTGGCTGCTGCCGCAAATGAACGGGGTGCACTCGCTGCGCGCGCTCCGGGCGCTGGATATTCGCCAGGCGCTGCAGAACTGGCTGCCGTGGCCGCTGCGTCAGAAGCTCGATAGCGAGCTGCCAACCCACTACGTCGTGCCGACCGGCAGCCGGATCGCCATTCGCTACCACGAGGAAAACCCGCCGGCGCTGGCGGTGCGTATGCAGGAGATGTTTGGCGAAGCGACGACCCCGACCATTGCCCGGGGCCGGATGGCGCTGGTGCTGGAGCTGCTGTCGCCCGCCCAGCGCCCGCTGCAGATCACCCGCGATCTCAGCGCCTTCTGGCAGGGGGCCTATCGGGAAGTGCAAAAAGAGATGAAGGGACGCTACCCCAAACACGTCTGGCCGGACGATCCGGCCAACGCCGCGGCGACCCGGCGCACCAAAAAGTATGCGCCGCCGGGGTCGAACTGAGCCCGGTCTATGCCGCCTGGGCCCACAGGAACAGGCCGCCGCCGGCC
>NZ_JAQGFU010000220.1:0-6637 GCF_030078455.1 Klebsiella sp. Ech2A
CTGGGGCAGCATGGCGCGCGCGGGAAGGCGAAGTAAACGCGCTGCCCGTTCGGCAAGGTTCCGACGCCGTCGATGCCCACCACGAAGGGCAGACGACCGTCAAAGCTGTAGTGCTTGCCGCTCGCCCGGCCCTTGACGACGTGGCTGATGGCGGCGGCGCGTACGTCGACCAGGAGGTGATGCTCATCGGCCTGCGGATCGGCAAAGTCGGCCCACACCGGGCCCTGCTGGAGTTCGAATACGACGGCTGCTTTCATGGTGTTACCTCCGGGATGAATTACGTGTAAAATGCACATATCAGATAACGGCACTATACACCGGGTTAAATAATATATGCAATATGCACATAATAATTACGATATCACCGACTTTCACGGCGCGCTGCTGGATATCATCCGGGTGATGAATCTGCCGGTGCGCGATGAGCAGATACTGCAGGCCGCCGGGGTGCAGCTCGATCAGATCCTCTTCCCGCTGCTGGTGGCGATAGGGCGCTATGGGCCGGTGGGCGTGGTAGAGCTGGCGGATAGCCTGGGACGGGATTACACCACCGTCAGCCGGCAGGTGAAAAAGCTGGAGGCGCAGGGCCTGGCGCTGAAGCAGCCCAACGTTAGCGATCGACGGATCAGTGAAGTGACCTTGACCGCGCAGGGGCAGACGCTGATTGAACGCATTGCGCTAGCCAGAACGCAGCTGATGAATCAGGTGCTTATGGACTGGACGCAGGAGGATGTGCTGGCGCTGTTCCGCCTGACGCGCAAATACGCGGACAGCCTGCAGCAAAAAATAACCGCCTGACGAATGGCCAGGCGGTCGGGGCGTTACGCTGCTTTAGTGGCGGCTTTAAGGCTCTGCACAAAAGCCTTCAGCTCGGCCAGCATCGTTTGCGGATCGCTGAGGTTACGTTCGATGATTTTGACGATGGCGGAGCCGGAAATTGCCCCGGCGGCGCCGGCGTCAATCGCGGCGGTCACCTGATCGGCGGCGGAAATACCGAAGCCCTGCAGCGGCGGCGCGGCGTTATATTCGCGCAGCTTCTCAATAAGATGATGCAGCGGCAGGGCGGCGCGGTTTTCCGCCCCGGTGACCCCGGCGCGCGACAGCAGATAGGTATAGCCGCGACCAAAAGAGGCAATCTGGCGCAGCAGCTCGTCATCGGCATTCGGCGGGCAGATGAAGATGGGGGCGATATTGTGCCGCATCGCCGCCTGGCGGAAAGGCGCCGACTCTTCGATGGGCACATCGGCGACCAGCACGGAATCCACGCCAACCCGCGCGCATTCGGCATAGAAAGCGTCAATGCCGGGGCTGAACACCAGGTTCGCGTACATCAGCAGGCCGATAGGGATCGTCGGATGCTTGTGACGGATTGCCGCCAGCATCTCGAAGCACTGCGCCGGCGTCACGCCGGCGGCGAACGCACGCAGGGCCGCGCCCTGGATAGTCGGGCCATCGGCCAGCGGGTCGGAGAAGGGAATACCCAATTCCAGTGCGTCGGCACCCGCTTCGATCAGCGTATCGACGATCTGCAGCGACAGCGCCGGGTTGGGATCGCCCAGCGTGACGAAGGGAACAAACGCGCCTTCCTGGCGGGATTTCAGTTGTGCAAACAGCGTCTCATAACGTTCCATCAGATTTCCCCTCGCGCTTTCAGAATATCGTGTACGGTGAAGATGTCTTTATCGCCGCGACCGGACAGGTTAACCACCAGCAGCTGCTCTTTTTCCGGGTTTTCACGCATCATTTTTAGCGCATGGGCCAGGGCGTGGGAGGATTCCAGGGCCGGAATAATCCCCTCATGGCGGGAGAGCGCTTTGAACGCTTCCAGCGCCTCGTTGTCGGTGATCGACACGTAGTCGGCGCGGCCGGTGCTGTTGAGGAACGCATGCTGAGGGCCCACCGACGGGAAGTCCAGCCCGGCGGAGATAGAGTAAGATTCCTCAATTTGGCCATCATCGGTCTGCATCATCGGCGATTTCATGCCGAAATAGATACCCACGCGACCGTGCTTCAGCGGCGCGCCGTGCTCGCCGGTTTCAATGCCGTGGCCCGCCGGTTCCACGCCGATCAGGCCGACGTTGGTTTCCTCGATAAAGTCAGCAAACATGCCGATAGCGTTGGAGCCGCCGCCGACGCAGGCGATGACCGCATCCGGCAGACGGCCTTCGCGCTCGAGGATCTGCGCTTTGGTCTCTTCGCCGATCATGCGCTGGAACTCGCGGACGATGGTCGGGAACGGATGCGGGCCGGCTGCGGTACCGAGCATATAGTGCGCGGTATCGTAGCTGCCGGACCAGTCGCGCAGCGCTTCGTTACAGGCGTCCTTCAGCGTGGAGGAGCCGCTGTGCACCGGGATCACTTCCGCCCCCATCAGGCGCATGCGGAAGACGTTTGGCGACTGGCGCTCAACGTCTTTCGCGCCCATATAGATGCGGCATTTCAGGCCGAGCAGCGCGCTGGCGAGCGCGGAGGCCACGCCGTGCTGGCCGGCGCCGGTTTCGGCAATGATTTCGGTTTTACCCATGCGCTTCGCCAGCAATGCCTGGCCCAGCACCTGGTTGGTTTTATGCGCGCCGCCGTGGAGCAAATCTTCACGCTTGAGGTACAGCGTGGTGCGGGTGCCTGCGGTCAGGTTACGACACTTGGTTAAGGCCGTCGGACGACCGGCGTAGTTCTTCAGCAGGTCGCTAAATTCAGCCTGGAACTCGGGATCTTTCTGCGCGCTGACGAAAGCTTCTTCCAGCTGGCGCAGAGCGGGCATCAGGATCTGCGGGACGTACATACCGCCAAATTCGCCAAAATAGGGGTTCAGTAAAGTACTCATTATTGCATTGCTCCTTAATATGCGCGCAGCGTCTGGAAAACCGAGGCCAGCTTGCTGGCATCTTTAATACCCGGCTGCGACTCAACGCCTGAATTAAAATCGAGTCCGGCACAGCCGCTTTTGGCGGCCTCTACGCAGTTATCGGCACCGAGTCCGCCTGCCAGCAGGACGTTACCCAGCTCCTGGCCTTGTAAAAGCGTCCAGTCGAAGCGCTGACCGCTGCCGCCCTGGCCGTTATCGAAGAGATATTTATCGACGTGATGCAGGCTGCGTTCCGGCAGCGCATCACCCACGCTGAGCGCTTTCCAGATCTGGACCTGTTCCGGCAGCCGCCCACGCAGCGCGTCGATATAGGCCTGATCTTCGCTGCCGTGCAGCTGAACCGCAGCCAGCCGCAGGCTCTCTGCGCGCTCGGCCACGTCCTCGACCGGCGCATCGCGGAACACCCCGACGTAGCGCAGCCCGGCGGCCTGGATAATCTCTTTCGCCTGCGCCTCGTTGACGACGCGCGGTGAGCCAGGGACAAAAATCAGCCCGCCGTAGATGGCGCCGGATTCATAGGCCACCTGCGCGTCCTGAGGTCGGGTCAGGCCGCAAACTTTGTTTTCACCGAGCAGCACGCGCCTGACGGCCGCGTCGAGGTCATCGTGCTCCATCAGCGCGGAGCCGATCAGGAAGCCGTTAGCAAAGTGGCTGAGATCGCGGACCTCGGCATAGGTATGAATCCCGGATTCGCAGATCACGGTGACGTCATGGCCCAGACGCGGCGCCAGCTGGCGGGTGCGGTTGAGGTCAATCGACATATCGCGCAGATCGCGGTTGTTGATCCCGACCACCTTCGCCTTCAGCGCAATGGCGCGCTCCAGCTCCTCTTCGGTACTCACTTCGGTCAGCACGCCCATATTGAGGCTGTGCGCGACGGCAGCGAGCTGGCGATACTGCTCATCGTTAAGCACCGACAGCATCAGCAGGCAGGCATCGGCCTGATAGTAGCGCGCCAGATAGATCTGGTAAGGATCGATGGTGAAATCCTTGCACAGTATCGGCTGCGGCGCGATGGCGCTGACGATGGGCAGAAAATCAAAACTGCCCTGGAAATATTTCTCATCGCACAGCACCGAGATGGCCGAGGCGTAGTTCTTATACACTCCGGCGATTTCCGCCGGGTCAAAATTCTGGCGAATCAGGCCCTTCGACGGCGAGGCTTTTTTGCACTCGAGAATAAACACGCTGCGCGTCCCCGCGAGGGCATCGTAAAAGTTACGCTGCGTCGGGACGACCTCGTTTTGAAAACTGGCTAACGGCTGCTGCTGCTTGCGGGCTTCTACCCAAATCGCTTTGTCGGCAACGATTTTTGCTAAAACGGTCTGCATTATTTACCCTCTTGCCGCTAATGCGGTCACTCTGTCATAGGCCGCTCCGCTGCGCAGCACGTCAATCACCTGCCGGGCGTTGGCTTTCAGGTCTTCATGCCCGTGTAAACGCATCAGCATTGCCACGTTGGCGGCGACCGCGGCTTCATGAGCGGCTTCACCTTTACCTTGTAGTAAGCGCGTCAGAATGTCACGGTTTTCTTCCGGCGTACCGCCGGCCAGCTGCTCCTGGTGATAAGGCGTCAGGCCAAAGTCATCCGCGGTCAGCTGATAGCTTTTGATCTCGCCGTTATGGAGCTCGGCGACCACCGTCGGCGCGTGGAGCGATACCTCATCCATGCCGCCGCTGTGGACGACCGCTGCCCGCTGGTAGCCCAGCACGCGCAGGGTTTCCGCGATAGGCAGCACCAGCTCCGGGCTGTAAACGCCAATCAGCGCCAGCGGCGGGTGCGCCGGGTTAATCAGCGGCCCCAGCACGTTAAACAGCGTCCGGGTCTTCAGCTGCTGACGAACCGGCATCGCGTGGCGGAACCCGGTGTGATATTTCGGCGCAAACAGGAAGCAGACGCCCAGCTCATCCAGCGCGGCGCGGGATTTATCGGCGTTCATATCGAGGTTGATGCCGAATGCGGCCAGCAGGTCGGAAGAGCCCGATTTACTGGAGACGCTGCGGTTGCCGTGTTTCGCGACCTTCAGCCCGCAGGCTGCGGCCACAAACGCGCTGGCGGTAGAGATATTGATGCTGTTGCTGCCGTCGCCGCCGGTGCCGACGATATCGGCAAACGGGTAGTCAGGACGCGGGAACGGCGCGGCATTTTCCAGCAGGGCGGTGGCGGCGCCGGCAATCTCCTGCGGCTGCTCGCCGCGCACCTTCATACTGACCAGGGCGGCGGCCAGCTGCTCCGGCTTGACTTCGCCGCGCACGACCGCAGAAAACAGCTGGTGGCTCTCCTGCTGGCTCAGGGTTTCCGCCTGATACAGCTTTTCCAGAATCGGCTGGATAGTATTGGTTTGCTCCAGCTTCTGCAGCGCCCAGGCCAGGGTTTGCTCCAGCAGACGCGCGCCCTGGGTGGTGAGAATCGACTCCGGGTGGAACTGGAAGCCGCAAACGCGATCGGCATCATGACGCACCGCCATCACCATCCCGTTATAGTTGGCGTTGATGGTCAGCCCGGCCGGAATGTTGCTGCCGACCAGCGAATGGTAGCGGGCAACCGGCAGCGGGTTAGTGAGGCCGGCAAACATCGCCTGGCCGTCATGCTCGATGCTGGACGCTTTACCGTGCAGGATTTCGCCCGCCTGGCCGACGTAGCCGCCGTAGGCTTCAACAATCGCCTGATGGCCAAGGCAGATGCCGACGATCGGCAGCTTGCCGCGCATGCGAGTCAGCAGCTCCGGCATGCAGCCGGCTTCGCTCGGCGTGCCCGGGCCGGGGGAGAGCATCAGCACCGGATTGTCCATCGTGCCGATACGCTCGATTAAGGTTTGTGCCGGAACCGAGTTACGGTAAATCACCACGTTATGGCCGTTGGCGCGCAGCTGGTCTGCCAGGTTATAGGTAAAAGAATCGATATTATCGAGCAGCAGAATGTCGGCCATTAGAAAGTCTCCTTCGCGTGGTGGGCCTGGGCAATTGCGCGCAGCACCGCGCGGGCTTTATTTCGGGTTTCATCTGCTTCGGACTGAGGCACTGAATCGAGGACAATACCGGCGCCGGCCTGAACGGTGGCCACGCCATCCTGCACGTAGGCAGAGCGGATCACGATGCAGGTATCCAGGTCGCCGTGGGCGGTGAAATAGCCGACCGCGCCGCCGTAGCTGCCGCGGCGCTTGCCCTCGGCGGCGGCGATGAGCTGCATCGCGCGCACCTTCGGCGCGCCGCTCAGGGTGCCCATATTCATACAGGCGCGATAGGCGTGCAGCACGTCGAGGTCGTTACGCAGCTCGCCGACCACCCGGGACACCAGGTGCATGACGAAAGAGTAGCGGTCGACTTTGGTCAGGTCGGCCACGTAACGGCTGCCCGGGGTGCAGATGCGGGCGAGGTCGTTACGCGCCAGATCGACCAGCATCAGGTGCTCGGAGAGCTCTTTATGATCGGTGCGCATTTCGAGTTCGATGCGGCTGTCGAGATCGCGATCCAGCGAACCGTCGGCACGACGGCCGCGCGGGCGGGTACCGGCAATCGGGTAGATTTCAATCTGGCGGCTGACGGCATCGTACTTCAGCGAGCTTTCCGGCGACGCGCCGAACAGGGCGAAGTCGTTATCCTGCATAAAGAACATGTACGGACTCGGGTTGCTCTTCTTCAGCACGTCGTAGGCCGCCAGCGGCGACGGGCAGGGCAGAGAGAAGCGGCGCGATGGCACCACCTGGAAAATTTCGCCGGCGCGGATAGCGCGCTGCATTTTGCGGACCACGGGGCCGTACTCGTCGTCGC
>NZ_JAQGFU010000221.1:0-6534 GCF_030078455.1 Klebsiella sp. Ech2A
TGGTTTTAAATTCCCGCCGCCCACGAGATGGCCTTTAACCTCGACGGCGAGCCGCTGAGCGGCAAAACCTTCCGCATGGAAATTCTGCCCGGCGCCCTGCGCTGCCGGTTGCCGCCGGACTGCGCGCTGCTGAAATAATCCCCGGCGCTCGGCGGCGGCGATAGGCCGCCGGGCGTCATTCAGTACGCGGCCACCTCCCGCGCCATCTCCCGGGTATACTGCCGGCTGGCATTGACCAGCATTTGCGTATAGGCCGCCTGCGCCTCGCCGTTGACCAGCGCATCCACCGTCAGGGTTTCGAGGATCTTCCCATGCTGCATCACCGCCACCTTATGACAGAGATGGGCAATCACCCCAAGGTCGTGGGTGACCATTAAATAGGTGAGCTTCGCCTCCCGCTGCAGCTCCGCCAGCAGGTTGAGGATCTCGGCCTGCACCGAAACGTCCAGCGCCGAGGTGGGCTCGTCCAGCAGCAGCACCTGGGGTTCGAGGATCAGCGCCCGGGCGATCGCCACCCGCTGGCGCTGGCCGCCGGAAAGCTGGTGCGGATAGCGGTCGCGAAAGGCGCGATTTAGCCCCACCCTGTCCAGCAGCGTATTGACCCGCCGATCGCGATCGCCGATACCCTGGATCTGCAGCGGCTCCTCAAGAATATCGCCCACGGTATGCCGCGGGTGCAGCGAGCCGTAGGGATCCTGAAAGACCATTTGCACCTGGCGACAGCGCCGGCGGCTGATTTTATGCTCCAGCGCGCGGCCGTCGATCGCCAGCGCCCCCTGCCAGTGGGTGAACAGCCCGGCCAGGCACTTCAGTACCGTGGTTTTGCCGGAACCGGACTCCCCTACCAGGCCGTAGATCTCGCCGGGACGGACGTGAAAACTCACGTCATGCAGGACCTGGCTACGCTTGCTGCCCTCGCCAAAGGCGAGGTTGAGGTTTTGTACGTCAATCATCAGGCTCTCCTTATTCCGTCAGCCAGCTGGCCTGGCGCTGTAGAACCGGCAGCACCGGGCGGCGACGCTGCATATCCGGCAGGGAGTTAATCAGCCCCTGCGTGTAGGGGTGGCGGGCGTTATCAAGGTCCCTGGCGGCAATGGACTCCACTACCCGCCCGGCGTACATCACCAGCACCCGATCGCAGAAGCTGCGCACCAGATTGATATCGTGGCTGATAAATATCAGCCCCAGCCCGCGCGACTGCACCAGATCGTCGAGCAGGCCGAGGACCTGCAGACGCACCGAGACGTCCAGCGCCGAGGTGGGCTCATCGGCAATCACCAGCTCCGGGTCGACGATCAGCATCATGGCGATCATGATGCGCTGCCCCTGGCCGCCGGAAATTTCATGCGGATAGAGCCGATAGACGCGCTGCGGGTCGCGGATGCGTACCACCTCCAGCATCTCCAGCGCTTTGCTTCTGGCCTCGTTTTTGCGCCCGGGGTGGTGGGTGAGCCAGGCTTCAGCCACCTGATCGCCGACGCACACCACCGGATTGAGCGAGTATTTCGGGTCCTGCATAATCATGGAGATGCGCTTGCCGCGTACGGCGCGCATCTGCGCCTCGCTGAGCTGCTGTAAATCAAGGTCGGCGAACTGCATCCGGCTGGCGCTAACCCGCGCCTTTTTCGGATGCAGCTGCAGCAGCGCCCGCCCGACGGTGGATTTGCCCGAGCCGGACTCGCCGACAATCGCCAGCTTCTCCCGCCCCAGCTGGAAGGAGACGCCGCGCACCGCATGGGTGACCGCGCCGCCGTTAACAAAGTCGACGCACAGGTCGCGCACGTCGAGCAGCGGTGCGCTATTCGCTACGAGGATCGAGGATGTCACGTAGGCCATCTCCTAAGAAGTTGAATGCCAGACTGTTGATCAGGATCGCCAGCCCCGGGATCGTTACTACCCACCAGCACTCCATCATGTAGGTGCGACCGCTGGAGATCATCGCCCCCCACTCCGGATCCGGCGGCTGGGCGCCGAGGCCGAGAAACCCCAGCCCGGCGGCGGTCAGAATAATTCCCGCCATATTCATGGTAATGCGGATGATCACCGACGGCAGGCACAGCGGCACAATGTGCCGCCACAGCACGCGGGTCGCAGAAGCGCCCTGTAAACGCACCGCCGAGATAAAATCGGCCTGCCGCAGGGAGAGCGTCTCCGCGCGGGCCAGACGCGCAATCGGCGGCCAGGCGGTCAGCGTAATCGCAATAACCACGTGCTCAAGGCCGGGGCCCAGCGCTGCCACAAAGGCCAGCGCCAGCACCAGGCTCGGGAAGGAGATAAAGATATCGGTGACGCGCATCAGCACCATATCCACCCTACCGCCAAAGTAGCCGGCGCTCACTCCCAGCAGCAGCCCCAGCGGCCCGACGGTCACCGACACCAGCAGCACGATATAGAGCGTGATGCGCGAGCCGTAGACCAGCCGGCTAAAGATATCGCGGCCAAACTCGTCGGTGCCGAACCAGTGCTGCGCATTGGGCGCCGCCAGCGCGTTGTTGAGGTCCTGCACCAGCGGGTGATAAGGGGCAATCTGCGGCGCAAAAATCGCCACCACCAGCAGCAGGCCGATAATCCCGCCGCCGATCGCGGTGAGGGGATTGCGCGCCATCCTGCCGATAAACCCGGCGCCGCGCCTCAGCCCGCGAACTATCCGCTGGCGGCTCTCGTTCGTTCCGCCTCGCAGCGGGGTATCCAGCGAAACCGTCATGATTTGGTCCTCGGGTCAAAGAATTGGTACAGCATGTCGGAAAGCAAATTGAGCATCACGAAGATGACCCCCACCAGCAGCACGCAGCCCATCACCGCGTTCATATCCCCGAGCAGCAGGCTGCCGGTGAGATAGGAGCCAAAGCCGGGCCACGAGAAGACCGTCTCGATCAGCACCGCCCCTTCCAGCAGCGCGCCGTAGGCCAGCGCCACGACCGTCAGCAGCTGCACCAGTATGTTGCGAAAGGCGTGATGCCAGATAACCTGCCGCTCGGTGAGCCCCTTCACCCTGGCGGTGATAATGAACTCCTGCGACAGCTGGGCCAGCATAAAGCTGCGGGTCATGCGGCTGATGTAGGCCAGCGAGTGAAAGCCGAGCAGCGAAGCGGGTAAAATCAGGTGATTGATGGCGTTCCAGAATACCCGGCCATTCCCCGCCAGCAGCGCGTCAACGGTCATCAGGCCGGTGCGCCGCGGCACGATCCCGTCCAGGCCGAGATCCACCCGCCCGGCGCCGCCCACCCAGCCGAGCCAGGCGTAGAACACCAGCAGCCCGATCATCCCGACCCAGAAGATCGGCGTCGAGTAGCCGGCGAGGCTAATAATACGCACCACGTAGTCGCTGAGGCTGTTGCGCCGCGCCGCGGCCAGCACGCCCAGCGGAATACCGAGCCCGGCGCCAACGATAATCGCCATCGTCGCCAGCTCCATGGTCGCCGGGAAGACGCGAATAATATCGTCCATTACCGGTTTCCCGGTCAGCAGGGCGTTGCCCAGATCCCCGTGCAGCAGGTTGACGAAATAGATGGCAAACTGGGTGACCAGCGACTGGTCAAACCCCAGCTGGTGGTACACCTGCTGATAGGTGCCGTGGTCGGCATCCGGGCCAACAATCGCCAGCACCGGGTCGATGGGCATCACCCGTCCGATGGTGAAGGTGAGCAGCAGCAGGCCGAACAGCGTGATCGCCACCTGCAGCAGCCGTTTAGCCAAACGCCGGGCGCGGGAGCCGGGCGCGAAAAGACGTGTACTCATCCTTTCTCTCCTTCGCTGACTTTATAGACTTCGCGTAAAAAGGTGGTGGCGGACGGATGCGGCCGATAGTCGCGCACCTCCCGACGAACCACCACCGAATCAACCATCTGTGAAAGCGGGATCAGGGCCGGGATCAGCTGGTCATAGCGGGCCTGAATCGCCCGGTAGTCGGCAACCTGCTTCTGCGGGTCGCGTTCGAGCAGCGCGCCGTCGATCATCGCGTTGAGCTGTGGGTCGTAAAAACCGGTCCGCCAGCCCTGGAAGTTGGTCAGCCGCGCGGCGTCGCTGTTATCCGGGTTATAGACCAGCGCCCGCAGGCTGGAGTGCGGATGCGGCTCCATCCCGCTGCCGCCGCGGCCGACCAGCAGGTCGAACTGACGCTCGCGCATCGCCCCGTAGATCTGGTTGCCGGTACCGGTAATAATTTTGGCGTTAATACCCGCCTGCATCAGCGTGGACTGCACGGCGATGGCGATATTGAGGAACGGCTGGTCGGAGAGCACCCGCAGCGTGGTAGTGAAACCGTCGGGATAGCCCGCCTCCGCCAGCAGCTTTTTCGCCCGCGCAATATCCAGCCGGTAGCCCGGGTCCGGCAGCGTCGAGGGCATGCCTGCTTTGATCGGCCGCTGGTGCAGCACGCCGTAGCCCGGCATCAGCGCCCGGTTAATCCCCTGATAGTCAATCAGGTAGCGCAGGGCTTCGCGCACCCTGGGGTTGGCGAAGTGCGCCTCCTTCATGCTCATCGCCACGTAGTACATCGTTCCGCGCTGCACCGCATCGACGCTCAGCTGCGGGTTGCTGCGCAGGGCGTTGATATCCGATACCGCCATATTGTTGGCGATGTCGAGATCGCCCTTCTCAATCATCAGGCGCAGCGTTTGCGACTCCTGAAAATGGCGCAACACCACCCGACTCATCTTCGCCTCCCCGCGCCAGTAGTTCGGGTTGCGCTGCATGCGCAGCACCTCCTTCGCCTGCCAGGTTTCCAGCATAAACGGCCCGGACCCGGCTTCGTGGGTGGTCAGCCAGCGGTTGCCCCAGTCGTTATCCTGCGCGTGGCTTTGCACCGTTTTGCTGTCGATCACGCCAAGGTTGCCCAGCGCGCCAAGGGAGTAGAGCACCAGCTGCGGATCGTTGGCCTTCGGCAGGGTGATTTGTACCGTCACGTCGTCCAGCGCCGTCACCTGCCTATCGATATTGCTTTTGCTGAAGCCGTAGGATTTCCACACCGAGGCCTGGGCGAGGTTAAGGTGCAGGATCCGCCGCATCGACCACACCACGTCGGCCGCGGTCAGCGGATTGCCGGAGTGAAACGTCACGTTGTCATGCAGATGGAAGGTCAGCGTCGCGCCGTCCGGGCTTATCTCCCAGGATTTAGCCAGCGCCGGGCGCACGTTAGTGAGCTGCTCGGGGTCAAGTTCAACCAGTGAATCGTAAAGATTGACCACTACCCCCACCACCTCGTTGCCGGTCATGGCCGCCGGGTCGAGTGTCAGCAGGTTATTCATATTCATACCGACGATCAGCTGGTCGGGCGGCGTTTTGGCGTAGCTCGCCCCGCTCCCCAGCGTCACGGCGAGCGCGAGCAGGCACGCTCCCAGTAAGGAGGATTTCTTCATCTATCTTTCGCCTGTAGGGTACACGCCCGTCATCATTGGCGCCGCAGCGGCTGACTCAGGGCCTGTTTTATAATTGTTATCCGTTCGGCCATATCCGCTATGCCTTCGGCATGCGGACTTTTTATTAATCAGTCGTGGCTAACGGTATTGGCTTCGATATACGCAAAGTTGATGTCTTCCCCGAGGCCCGGGCGCTGTGACAAATGCACAAAGCCCTGCTCATCCATCGGGTCAACGATGCTGTTGAGATAGGCGGCCGGCGCGTCGTAATCGAGGAACGGGTGCAGCAGACCGCGCTCGTACCAGCGGCAGTTGCGGATCGCGCCCACCACCGCCAGGCTCGCCGCCCCGTTGCCGTGAACCTCACAGTCCATGCCGAAAGACTCCGCCAGCGCCGCCACCTTCATGGTGGGCGTAATCCCGCCGACGCCGTTGGCCCCGGCGCGTAAAATATCGCAGGCTCCGGCCTTCACCCATTCAGCGCGCATATGATGCTTGCCGCCGAAGCTCTCCGGGCCGACGATCGGAATGGTCAGGTTTTCCGCCAGCCAGGCGTAGGACGACATCGAATCCTCCTCCATCGGCTCTTCAAACCAGGCGAAGTCGAGCTTTTCCAGCTCCTTACCAATCCACAGCGCCTCGGCGCGGCTGTACCAGTGGTAGCCGTCAATCATCAGCGCAACGTCCGGGCCAACCGCTTCACGTACCGCGGCGCAGGCTTTGATATCCATCTTCGGATTCGGCGCAAAGGCGATCGGCGGCATCCAGGTGTGCAGCTTGATGGCCCTGTAGCCGCGCGCCACCAGCTTTTCGGCAAACGCCGCGAACTCGTCCGGCGTCGACAGGCCGCCGGGCAGATCGTCCCCGCACATGGTGCTGCCGTAGGCCGGCACCTTATCGCGATAGCCGCCCAGCAGCTTATAGACCGGCATATTGAGCCTGCGGCCCAGCAGATCCCACAGCGCCTGCTCGACAAACGACAGCGCGCGCTCGGTCAGCTGGTGGGCGCTGCCGCGCTGCCAGTGGTTAAGATCCTGCCAGATGCGCTCGCGATTAAAGGGATCCTGCCCTACCAGTACCTTGCGGAAAAAGGTGTCCACCACAAACGGGCGTACCACTTCCGGCGGCGCGAAGGCGTAGCCCTGGGTGCCGTCATCGGCGGTGATGGTCAGCATCC
>NZ_JAQGFU010000222.1:0-6474 GCF_030078455.1 Klebsiella sp. Ech2A
GCGGGCCGCGGGGCGCCTCCCCGCCGCGACAGCCCGATGACCTGCCAGCCGGAGCGCTCCAGCTCATCGATAAGCTTGTTTCCGGCGACGCCGTTTGCGCCGGCAACTACGGCCAAACGCTGATGTTGTTGAGTCTTCATGCCAGGCACCTCTTTGCGAGTCGAAAGTGAAGCCTGAGCATGATTCATTAGCGATGAAGGCAGAAGAGGGTCGTTTGTAATAAGATTAATAATAAAATCTTTGAAGTGAAGGCGATGAACAAGCTCAAAGCGATGGAAGTTTTTATCCGGGTGGCTGAAACCGGCAATCTCTCGGCCGCGGCCCGCAGCCTCGGGCTGACCCAGCCGGCGGTCAGCCAGCAGGTGATGGCCCTCGAGCAGAGCCTCGGGGTGGCGTTACTGTTGCGCACCACCCGCTCGGTGACCCTGACCGAGCCGGGCGAGCGCTACTATCAGCAGATCCGCCCAATCCTCGATGCGCTGAGCGAAACGGAAGAGACGCTGCTTGAGCAGCAGCAGAAGCTTAGCGGAACGCTGCGCGTGCAGGCGCCAACGGGGATTGGCCAGCATCTTCTGACGCCGATCGTTGTCGCCTTTCAGCAGCGGAATCCGCAGCTCAGCGTCGAGCTGACGCTGGAGGACCGGCTTGCCGATGTGGTGAGTGAGGGCGTCGATCTGGCCATCCGCCTGGGAGAGCCCGCTGGGCTCAGCCAGGTCATCAGACGGCTGGCTAACGTTCAGCGCGTGCTGGTCGCCGCGCCGCACTATCTGCAGCAGGCGGGGACGCCGGCGCGGCTGTCTGAGCTGGCACAGCACAGGACGCTTCGCTATAGCGGCCTGGCCACCGGAGACGAACTAACCCTGGAAGGCGCGGACGGCAAAGAGAGCGTCCGCCTGAACCCTGTTTTTCGCGCCAACAATAGCTTCTCGCTCATTGCCGCGCTGGAGGCGGGGGGCGGGATTGGCGGCATACAGCAGCCGCTGGTGGCCAGGCAGCTGGCACAGGGAACGCTGGTCCAGGTGCTGCCGGAATATCGCTGGCAGCCGCTCGCGCTGTATGCGCTCTATCCTACCCGACGCTTTATCCCGCTGAAGGCGCGAATGCTCACCGAGGCCATTATCAGCGGGATGAGCAACGTCAGCGGAATAGCCATGTATCCGTCCCTGGACCCCCGCGAAAAATAGCGGGTTGAATTCAGTCGGTCTTTAGCATCCCGAAGCTGACGATCCGCGAGCGGCCGAGCTCTTTTGCCCGGTACAGCGCGGCATCGGCGGCGCGCAGCAGGCTGTCGCTTTGCGTATGCTGCGGGAAGCTGGCAATCCCGATAGAGACATCTATCTGACCCATTTCGCTCAGGCCGTAGCGCAGCGTCATATTGCGAACGTTGTTGTAGATATTCTCGGCACACGCCCGGGCGGACTCTTCGTTGGTCCCGGCGAGCAGGACTAAAAACTCTTCCCCGCCGTAGCGGAAAGCCATGCCGATATCACGCACCGCGCGCTGAACGATGGTCGCCACGTTTTTAATCACCAGATCGCCCGCCTCGTGACCGTACCTGTCGTTGATCGCCTTGAAGTGATCGATATCGATCATCAGGCAGCTCAGCGGCGTGCCGTTGCGCACCGCCAGGTTCATCTGGGTATGCAGGGCGTCTTCAAGGTGATGGCGATTGCGCAGCCCGGTTAGCGAGTCGAAAAGCGCCTTTTCCAGCAGGGCGTTGCGCAGGCGCTGGTTCGCCAGCGCCAGGCCCAGCGCTTCCGCCATCAGCTCAAGGTAGGCGCGGGAAGGGGCGGTGGCCGGAGTGACGTTTCTGAAGGAGAGCAGGCCGATGGCTTCCCCCTGGGCAATCAGCGGAACGCAAAGCGAGCACTCCGCGCTTGATTCCGGCAGGTGGTAGCAGGCGATATCCGGCTCGCCGTTGACCGGAGGGTGGCTCAGCCCGCGGCGCACGGCCCAGCAGTTCTCGGGATGAAAGATCTCCGGTTCATCCGGCGGCGAGAGCCAGCGGGCGACGCAGCGCATCTGCCAGGGGTCGAGGTCGAGAATATAGAGCCGCCCGGGAATCTCTGGCGCGATATTGGGCGCGAAAAGCTCGGCGACTTTAATCACATCCTCGAAAGACTCGCAGCCCTGCAGGCGCTGGGTCATCCGCGCCAGCAGCTCGCGGATCGCCCAGTCGGCGTCCCGCTCCTGTTCCAGACGCTGGCGCGCCAGGCCGTTCTCGCGGAAAATGCGGATCGCCTGCGCCATATCGCCAATCTCATCAATCTGGGTGAAGTTAGGCGCTTCGACGGCGTAATCCTGCGAGGCGAGCCTTTGCACGACATCGCTCAGGCGCACAACCGGGTACAGCACCCGACGCTGCAGAATAAAACCCAGCACAAACAGGAACATCAGCGCCGTCAGCCCGACCATCAGCTCGGAGAGGCTGCGCCAGGTGTGGGACTTCTCGGTGGCTTGCGCAATAGCGCCGTTGGCCCGGCCTTCCAGCAGCAGGCGGAAGTGGTCGATCTGCGTCTGAACCCGCTCGAGCTCGCGCTCATAGACCTTGCCGTAGAGCAGGCCAATTGCCTCTTTATCTTCGCCGCGGGCGATATTAGCCAGCGCAGCCTGCTGCTCATCCTGCAGCTCGTCGGCGATGCGTAAACCCTCGCGCAGCAGTGTCAGTTCCTGGGGCGTTGCGCCGCTATCCCTCAGCTTTGCGAGCCGATGCTCGATGGCGAGCGTCGTCTGAGCATTCTGGCGATACTCCTCTAAAACGTCAGGGTTTTTATTGATAACGTAGGCTCGCGCGAGGTCTGAAAGCGCCCAGGCGTCGGTTTCAACTTCTTCGGTGAGCTGGTCGAAAATCTGGCGCTGCTGTACCGCCTGGCGTTCGGCAGTATCCGCGTTTGAGGCCATCAGCATCGCAATGCCTGAGGCGAGGGTCAGGGCGACGGTTATACCGTAGGCCCAGTTGGTCATGGTGGCGATTCTCACCGGTAATTTCCTTGCGTGCAGATGAATTTATAACGTTATTTTTTATTATAGAACCCCGTCCTGTCCGCAGGCTGCCGGCAGGTTACGGCGGTGACCGATCGCGCTTTTTACCGATGATTTCGCGATGAAGCGTGTCGGCATGCTGGCATAAAACGGCAAAAACATTTGCATCCAGCGCGCCATTTATAACATCGTTTTCAATCAGCCGTAATGCCTGCTGATAGCCCATCGCCTGGCGATAGGGGCGATTTTCGGTCAGCGCGGTAAAAATATCGGCGATGGCGATGATTCTGTCCGGCAGATGCAGATAATCCGCGTTCAGATGCAGCGGATAGCCGCTGCCATCGAGCTTTTCATGATGGTTGGCGGCCCAGTTAATAATTTCTCCGAGCTCGCTAAAGGCGCTGAGGAGCTCGCCGGTCATATAGCTATGTTCGCGCACCTGCAGGAGCTCGTCGGGGGCGAGCTCCCCCTGTTTTTCCAGAATATCCAGCGGGATAAAGATCTTGCCAATATCGTGCAGGTAGCCGGCGGCCTCGATTTTCTTACACTCTTCGGGCGGCAGATCCATATAGCGCGCCAGCTGCCAGGAGATTTCGCCGACCATAATGCTGTGGCTGGCGGTGAAGCTGCTGTAGGTATCAACGATTTTGGCGATCAGCAGGCAGATATCCTTCAGGCCGTCGACGTCGATGTACAGATCGTTAATCGGGCCGATAATTTCCAGCATCCGCTGAATGTGGCCGGGATTGAGATGTAGCCAGAAGTGCTCCTTTTTCGCCAGCTGGCACAGGGTCTGGCACAGCTGCGGATCCAGCTCCTGATGCAGGGCGCGGAATTTATCAATAATAATATCAGTCTGATACTCGGCGTTGTCTTCGCCGACGGCGAGCAGGCGTTCGAAGGCGTCGGCAAAACAGACGATATGCTCGTCGAGGCTACCTTGGTAGTCCGCGCTGAGGTGGTGGTGGCGAATAATGGGCAAAATGGGCGCGAGGGTGGCGAGGCCGCTGAGCATCTCCGCTCCCCGGTGCTGGTGAGGATCGTTCAGATTATCTATCGCATTGAGCGAGGTAATCATCCGCTTGTCGCCCAGTACGCCGATGTCGTGCAGCAGCGCGGCGCAAAAGATGGTCTGCTGCTGCTGACGCGGCAGCCGCAGCGCCAGCGAGAGCTCAAGGGCGATCAGCGCCGTGCGCTGCATATGCAGATGAAGTTCGGGATTGATTATCTGTATGACGCGAGTGGTAAGCATCAATGCTGATTTTAAGGCGAGACGCATCGTTTTTCCCTCTTCGCGATATCCACATAAAATAAGTCGATCGTGGCCGTTATGATATTGATAATTTAATGGCAAGGCGTTTGAAGCGGGACGACGAAAAATAATAAACGGTGAGCCGACGGCGCTTTCACCGTCTGACGCGCCCGTTGAGGGAGCATCGCTGCACCAAATTTGCGCGAAAAATGAATGAAAAAGCCTTTGTTGCCCGATAGTTAACCATTTTGCCCGTAAAAAGAAAATAAATAGTGGCAAGCCGTTTGCATTAACTCTCCGCCAGTTTGATAAATGTCTATTTTGGGGAAGAGTGAATATGAATTTTAGAGCATTACTTGCGATTGCGTTACTGACGATGAGTTCCCTGGCTGCCAGCGAAACGCGCCTGCCGCATATCGTGATCCTCGCCACCGGCGGAACCATTGCCGGGTCGGCGGCCAGCAATACCCAAACCACCGGCTATAAGGCCGGCGCGATTGGCGTCCAGACCCTGATTAACGCGGTGCCCGAAATGAGCAAGGTGGCGCGGGTGGACGGCGAGCAGGTAGCGAATATCGGCAGCGAAAATATGACCAGCGACATTATTCTCAAACTCTCTAAGCGGGTGAATGAGCTGCTGGCCAGGGATGACGTCGACGGGGTGGTGATCACCCACGGTACCGATACGCTCGATGAGACGCCTTACTTCCTCAACCTGACGGTGAAAAGCAATAAGCCGGTGGTGCTGACGGCGGCGATGCGGCCGGCAACGGCGATAAGCGCCGATGGCCCGATGAACCTGCTGGAGGCGGTGACCGTCGCCGCCGATCCCGAGGCGAAGGGGCGGGGCGTGATGGTGGTGCTGAACGACCGCATCGGCGCCGCGCGCTTTGTGACCAAAACCAACGCTAACAGCCTCGATACCTTCAAAGCGCCGGAAGAGGGCTACCTGGGCGTTATCGTCGGCGGCAAGCCGCAGTTTGAAACGCGCGTCGATAAGATTCATACCCTGCGCTCGGTCTTTGACGTTCGTCAGCTGAATACGCTGCCGAAGGTGGTGATTATCTACGGCTATCAGGACGACCCGGAATATATGTACGATGCGGCGATTGCCCATCACGTTGACGGCATCGTCTACGCCGGAACCGGCGCCGGTTCGGTATCCGTGCGCAGCGCCGCTGGGATCGAAAAAGCGCAAAAAGCCGGCATCGTGGTGGTCCGCGCCTCCCGCACCGGCAGCGGCGTGGTCCCGACCGACGATAGCCAGCCTGGGCTGGTGGCCGACTCGCTGAACCCGGCAAAAGCGCGCATCCTGCTGATGACCGCCCTGACGCAAACGCGTAACCCGGAAGTGATTCAGAACTACTTCCATACGTACTGATCGTCCTCTTAGCCGATGGACCGGGCTATTTCATCACGCACATCGGGCGTTGTGAGATAGGGTCGGGGTGGATTTCCGCCTCCAGCTGGAAAACGCTGCGCAGCAGCGCGGGCGTCAGCACCTGCTCCGGCAGGCCCTGGGCCCGCACTTTCCCGCTTTCCAGCACCACCAGGTGGTCGCAGTAGCGGCTGGCCTGATTCAGATCGTGAAGGACGGTCACCACCGTCTTTCCGCACATCTGCAGCTCGCGCATCAGCTTCATCAGCGCCACCTGATGATTGATATCCAGCCAGGTTGTCGGCTCATCAAGCAGTACCAGCGGCGTCTGCTGGGCAAGGATCAGCGCCACAAACGCCCGCTGTCTCTGCCCGCCTGACAGCTCGCTCAGCGCCTGCCCGGCGAGCGGCGTCATGCCGGTACGTTCGAGCGCTTCGTCAACTATCCGCCGATCGTCGGCATTGAGGCGTCCCCACAGCGGCAGCCACGGGCTGCGGCCGTAGCTCACCAGCTCGCGTACGCTAATCCCCTCCGGAACGTGGTGCTGCTGCGGCAGCAGCGCCAGATGCCGTGCCAGCTGGCGCGAGCTAAAGCCCGCCAGGGGCCGCTCGCCGAGCCATATTTTGCCGGCCGTCGGCGCCAGCAGCCGCGAGAAGCACTTCAGCAGCGTCGATTTACCGCAGCCGTTTGGCCCGAGGAGGGCGCTGATCTGCCCGCCGGGAAGGGTCAAATCCAGCCGGTCGATAATGCGCTTTGCGCCATAGCCGGCGCTCAGGTTTTCGGTTCTCAGTTCCATTCAGCGTATCCTTACCAGCAGCCAGATGAACCATGGCGCGCCGATAACGGCGGTTAATACCCCCGC
>NZ_JAQGFU010000223.1:0-6463 GCF_030078455.1 Klebsiella sp. Ech2A
CTTCTGGCCCATCCACGCCAGCCGCTTCGCGACGGGCTGCCCGTCGCTGGCATACACCTGGCCGGATGTGGGCGCCGCAAGGCCGGCGATAATGCGCAGCAGGCTGGTCTTTCCGGCACCGCTGGCTCCCAGCAGGGAGATCCATTGCCCGCCGGGGATATCGAACGACAAATCCGCAAAAACAACCCGCGAGCCGAAGCGCAAACCCAGTTCCCGCACGTGGATAGCCGGAGGCGTCACGCCGACGCCTCCGTTACCGCGTTCAGCCCCATCTGCCAGAAGTTGGCCTCCAACCGCGTAGCGGTGGTGAAGATGGCGCTGAGCTCAGCGAATCTCGACTCGCCGCCGCGCTGCTGCCAGAGGGTTTCCAGCAGGGCGATCGCCGCGTTGACGCCGTTGAGATAGCCTTCGTCGCCGTAGTTACGGATCCACGAGGCGTAGGGGTTATCGTCCAGGCGGGTCTGCGGACCGTGCAGCAGCCCGAGCCCAATTTCCGCGTAGCCGGCCACGCAGGGCATCAGCGCGGCCAGCAGATCCAGCGCGTCGCCGGAATGGCCGATATCCAGCACGTAGCGCGTGTAGTTGACCGTCTCAGCCGCTTCCGGCTCGGCGGCCATAGTGGCTTCATCCAGCCCCCAGCCGGCGCAGTAGCCAACGTGCAGCGGCAGCTCGTTGAGGATGGCATTCATCGAGGCCGCGGCGGCGCGCATCTCCGGCAGCGTGCGCAGCTTGCTGACCAGCAGAGCATAGCTGCGGGCAAAGTGGATCAAGAACAGATAGTCCTGCGTCAGGTAGCGGCGGAAAGCGGGTTCGGGCAGGGTGGCGTCAGCCAGCTGATGTAAAAAGGGATGCGCGACGTAGTGCTGCCAGTCGCGTCCCGCCTGCTGGCGCAGACGACCGTAGATACCTTGGGTAAATGCGGGAAGAATCACAGGACCTCCTGAATAAGGGGAGATCCGGGCGTGCAGAAGTATGAACAGGCAATGGCGGAAAACTGGCAAAATTGCCGACCCGTCCCTTCGCTGGCATGACCCAGATCAGGTTCAAAGGGTTCGGCTTACGCCATCTCAGCCCTCACGGGACACCCCTCGGTAGGGCCATGTTATACGACATTCACTTTTTGATTACAATCCCGGCGCGGCTCATTGCTTCGGGAGCGCGCGCGGCGCTTAGGTGACAACGTCACTAGTAGGAGAGTGAAGGGCGGGCAGGAGCAGGAAATTTTATCGCTGATTTTTGCCAGCTCAGACACCGTTTGCTATTAAAAATGCGGCTATAATTGGCTCTTCTGCGTCATCCCTTTGAACTCTCTGATTAATTTGCTTTATTTTCGCCAGCAGGCGATGAATGCTTATGTGACTGGATTTCAGATTGACGATGTATGGCGGATGGAGGGCGGCATGCTATTAAAAGAATTAATTATTTTCGACCTGTTAGCCACCCCTATTTGGGTGGTTCATCCTTTTAAAGAGCGCATACTTTACGGCAATCCGGCCTCCAGAGCCCTCAGCGGCGATATGTCGCTGGACCAGATGCGCAAAGGGACATTCTCCACCTGTCCGGAAGTCAGCCTGCAGAACTATCTCTATTACTTCAAAAATATTGCCGAGATTTTTGAAGTCTGGACAATCAACTCCCTCGACGGCCAGACCTCGATTTATTGTAAAACCACGCTGATTAAATCAGAAGAGTATGACACCCTGATTCTATTCGAGGCGGTAAAGCTGCTTGAGCAAAATGAATCTATCAATACCGCCTCCCGGCATTATCAGCGGCGCAGCAACGGTTTTTTCTCGCGCTTTTTTATGACCAACTCTGCGCCCATGCTCTTAATCGATCCTCACCGCGACGGCAGAATTATTGACGCGAATATTGCCGCGCTGCGCTTTTATAATTACACCGCGGATGAGATGCGGGCGAAGCACACCTGGCAGATTAATACCCTCGGCCGGGACGTTCTGCCGATCATGCGAAACGTCGCAAGCCTGCCCGGCGGCCATAAGCCGCTCAACTTCACCCATATTCTTGCTGACGGCTCCATTCGCCACGTTCAAACCTACGCCGGTCCGGTGGTGCTCTACAATATTCGCCTGATGCTCTGCATCGTGCACGACGTGACCGAAGAGGTGCATTTAAGAAGAGAGCTCGAGTTTTCCGCCTCGCACGATCCGCTCACCGGCCTGCTTAACCGGCGCGAATTTTATCGCATCCTGGATTCGGCCGCGTTTAAACCCACCGGCTTTTGCCTGCTGCTGGTTGATGTCGATAACTTTAAGGCTATTAACGATAGCTATGGTCATCAGAAAGGCGATGAGGTTTTACTGACTATTTCGCGGATCCTTGAGTCGACGGTGACGCATCAGGACAAAATATATCGCTGGGGCGGCGAGGAGTTTCTGCTCTTTCTGCCGGAGCGGTCCATTGAGATGGCGCTGCAGATGGCGGAGAGCATCCGCCTCGCGGTCAGCGGCTATCAGCTGGCGGATCACCCCGGCCCGGTGACCGTCAGCATCGGCGTCGCCGACCGGCAGGATGACGAAGAGATCGACCAGCTGTTCAGTCGCGTCGATAAGGCGCTGTATGCGGCGAAGAAAGAGGGACGAAACCAGGTGCGGCTGCATCTGGTTGGAAAATAGTGCGTCGCGGCGCAATGCCGCCCGGCGGCGGCGTGCCGCTATACTGAATACTCAGGGCTACGGCGTTGGCCTGGCGATGAGCTTTTAGCGCGCAACTTCACCGCCAAAAATTCAGCGCATGAATATATTTAGGCGCTTTTTTAAAATTGTTAGCAATATTTCTCCGGCTCATTCGTCTACCTCATCAGCAGTCCCTATTCACGACAATCATGAGGTAGCAACAGGATGAGAGATTTTGATATGCATGAAAACCGTCGTCACTACGGCTTTGGCCACCATCGGATGGGCAAACCGCTGATCGTTGGCGTGGCGATCGTCGCGCTACTCGGGCTGGTGGTGATGTCGCTGTGGAACGCGCTGCTGCCGGCGATTATTGGCGTTAAAAGCATCGGCTTCTGGCAGGCCTTAGGTCTGCTGGCGCTGTCGCGGATCCTCTTCGGCGGCCTTGGCTTCCGCCCGGGAATGTTCGGCATGGGGCGCGAGCGTCGCCGCATGCATGAACGCTGGATGCAGATGAATCCCGAGCAGCGCGAAGAGTTTATGCAGCGCTTTGGTCACCGCGGCCATCGCGGGCGCTGCGGCTGGCGCGATCGCCGCAATGAATCCGCAGAGTCGGCAGACGATGCGTCTAAAACGACGCCGAGCGAGTGAGCGAAATGAAAGGCGCAGCGGCGGGGGAGTCACTGCTTGTTTCGGCGCTCAACGCCTGCCGATCCCGGCTGAAGGCCTTTATTCGCGGCCGCACCTCGGTACGCGACGAGGCTGACGATATTCTGCAGGAGGTGACCTGGCAGTTGATGACGGTCGAGCAGCCGGTGGAGAACGTTGCCGCCTGGCTGTTCCGCGCCGCGCGCAACGAAATGACCGACCGGGCGCGCAAAAAGCGCGAGCTGCCGCTGGCGGACTACTTTACCGCGGATGAGGAGGGCGAGTTCCCGGAAGATGAGCTGGCGGAGACCCTGTTCGGGGTGCCGCAAACGCCGGAGGACGAGTACCTGAAGGAGCTGCTGTGGGAGGAGCTGAACCAGGCGCTAGCCGAACTGCCCGCCGCCCAGCGGGAGGTCTTTGAAAAGACCGAGCTGCTGGGCTACAGCTACAAAGAGCTGGCTGCAGAGTGCGGGGCCAGCGAGCAGGCCCTGCTATCGCGAAAGCATAAGGCCGTGCTCTACCTGCGTACGCGCCTGCGCGTCCTCTATGATGAGCTGATGAGCGGGTAGATCCTCGCCCGATCGCCGAGCGCGGCGATCGGGCCGCACTCATTATCCTTAACAGGGGATATTCAACGTCTTATCCCCACCAGAGGATATTGACGCATTTATCCCCTTTCGGGGATATCCATGCTAAACGTTGACATTATCCTCACCGGGGTATAAATAGGGTCTTATCCCCACAAGAGGATAGATAAGACCATGATAACGCCCCCGACGATCTACAGCCCGGCCCAGCTGGCAAACCATATCAAGCTGGTGCGGCAAAAAAACCAATGGACGCAAAGCGATCTGGCCCGCCGGATAGGCATTAAGCAGGCGACGATCTCGAACTTCGAAAACCATCCGGACAAAACCACCCTCACCACGCTGTTCAAGATTTTACAATCTCTTGAAATGACGATGGTGGTGTGCGAAAAGGGCGCGACATCGGGTCCTGAGCAACAGGATAGCCAGCGGGATCTGGAGTGGTAATGGCGACGCTCGTGACGTGGATGAACAATGAACGCGTCGGGGAGCTGGTCAAGCTGGCCAACGGCGCGCATCAGTTCCGCTATGACCCGCGCTGGCTGCAAAACCCGCGCGCCCGCCCGCTCTCCCTGTCGCTGCCGCTGCAGTTCGGCAACATCACTTCGGATGCGGTGTTTAACTACTTCGACAACCTGCTGCCCGACAGTCCGCTGGTGCGTGACCGCATTGTTAAGCGCTATCAGGCCCGCTCGAAGCAGCCCTTCGACCTGCTGGCCGAGGTGGGGCGCGACAGCGTCGGGGCGGTCACTCTTCTGCCCGAGGGCGCCGCTCCGGCCACCGGGGCCCTGACCTGGGAAGCGCTCGACGACGCCCGGCTTGACGCGCTGCTGACGGCCTACCGCGCGGATATTCCGCTGGGGATGATTAACGGCCAGGAGGAGTTCAGAATATCGGTCGCCGGCGCCCAGGAGAAAACGGCGCTGCTGAAGATGGACAACCGCTGGTGCATACCGACGGCGACAACGCCGACGACGCATATTATTAAGCTGCCGATCGGCGAGATAAGGCAGCCGGACGCGGTGCTGGATCTCAGCGAAAGCGTCGATAACGAATATCTCTGTCTGGCCCTCGCGCGGGCGCTGGGATTTGCCGTGCCGGATGCGGAAATTATCACCACCCGCAGCATCCGGGCGCTGGCCGTTGAGCGCTTTGACCGCCGCTGGGCGCAGGAAAACACGCGGCTGCTGCGCTTGCCGCAGGAGGATCTGTGCCAGGCGTTCGGCATTCCTTCCTCGATGAAGTACGAGTCGGACGGCGGGCCGGGGATCGCCAGCATCATGACGTTTCTGCTCGGCTCCAGCGAGGCGCTGAAGGATCGTGCCGATTTTATGAAGTTCATCGTTTTTCAATGGCTGATCGGCGCCACCGACGGGCATGCGAAGAATTTTTCCATTTTCCTGCAGCCCGGCGGCAGCTACCGCCTGACGCCGTTCTACGACATCATCTCGGCGTTTCCGCTGCTCGGCGGCGCGGGTTTGCATATCAGCGACCTTAAGCTGTCGATGAGCCTGAAAGCGTCGAAAGGGCGAAAAACGGAGATTCAGACCATCTATCCGCGTCATTTCCTCGCCACGGCAAAAGAGGTGGGATTTGCGCAGCAGCAGATGCTGGAGATCCTGCGCTATTTTGCCGATAACCTGCCGCGGGCGGTCGATGCGGTCAGCGCCTCGCTGCCGGAGGATTTTTCACCGACGGTTTACCAGGCCATTATCACCCACACTCTCAGAAACCATACCCGCCTGCAGAGCGGGCTGGCGGGTTAGCGTACGCTAACCCAACGCCTGCCAACCATCACCGTCAGCGCGACGATGGTGACGATCGCCGCCAGGTGCAGCGCAAAATCGAGCAGGTGCAGATGCACCGGATGGCAAAACGCCAGCAGGCTCACCGCCAGGCTGGCGACGCCGAGCCCGGCCATCGCCAGGCTGCGCGCCGGATAGAGCGCCCGCGTGCGCCGCAGGCTGGCGATCGTCAGCACCATCATCGGCGTACTGACGACCAGCAGAAAGGTAAAGCAGCTGACGCTGTCGTCATCGTGCAGCGGCGGCGCGTCGCCGGGAATGCTGCTGATGCTCAGGCCGAGCCACATCAGGCCGATGGACAGCAGGGCCTTCCAGCTGATGCTCCGGCGTCCGGCAATGCTCATGGTAAAGGCGCGGCGAATGGTTAACGTTCCGAGCAGAAACGCCAGCACCAGCTGCACCACCGCCAGCCGCGCGCCGGGCTGCGACCAGTCGGTGAGGCCGCGCGGTACCAGCAGGCTGGCGGCACAGGCGCACGGCAGGGCCACCGCCAGCCAGCCGGCGACGCGCCAGCCGGTCGGCCACGGACGTTTGACCGGGCGCATTTCGCGGCCGAGTTTTTCAATAAGCAGATTATGATCGGTCATGGTGGGCTCCAAATCGGCGCAGGTTTTTCAGCGCCCGATGCAGCAGCGATTTCACCGCCGCCACGCTGAGGTTGTTATGGGTGGCCGCTTCCGCCAGGCTCATTTCGCGCAGATGAACGTGCTCGACAATTTCACGCTGGCGCAGGGGAAGCTGGCGCAGGTAGCCCGCCAGCTCCCCCCGGCCCTCCTGGCGCGGGGGG
>NZ_JAQGFU010000224.1:0-6396 GCF_030078455.1 Klebsiella sp. Ech2A
AAAACCAGCGTACCCCGCCAGTCACCCATCTGGTAGCCCACGCTGCGCAGCTGTCCCGCCACGCTAAAGCCAAATTTTTTGTGGATCGCCAGCGAGCCGGCGTTATTGTGCCCGTCGCCGATGATCGCCAGCATCTGCCGCCACGGCCCCTGCTCGCACTTCGCGATGAGCTGCGACAGCAGGGCGCTGCCGATGCCGCGTCCGCCCATGCCCGATTCGACGTAAATCGACTCTTCAAGGGTGTAGCGATAGGCCGGGCGAGGGCGGTAAAAGGTGGCGTAGCAGTAGCCGACGATGGACCCACGCCACAGCGCCACCAGCCACGGAAGGCCGTTGTCGCGTACGGTTTTAATCCGCTTGCGCATTTCGTCGACGGTGGGGGGAATATCTTCAAAGGAGGCGCGCCCGTTGAGGACGTGCCAGACGTACAGCGCGGCGATGGCGTGAGCATCATCAGGCAGGGCTTCGCGGATTTCTAATTCAGCGCTGTGTAACATATCCGCTTCGGACATGGTGGGGCTCCTTAAGCCAGGTTTACCGGGGACGCGTTTCTTCGGCATGCAGCGTAATACATAACCCCGGTAGATGAATAGCCCCGGCAGGGATCGTTCTTCGGCCCGGCCGCACGCGGGCGAGGTCAGGCCGAAGAAGTTCGCGGTTAGCCTCTGCGCCTACGAGGCGCTGCCGTCGCTCTCCTGGCGCTCGCCCCAGTATTTTTGCTTGCTGGTTTTGCCGATCCCCGGGTTCATGCTGTTGGTCGGGTCGTTCTGGCGGTAGAACTGTTTTAAGCTCTCCGGCGCTTCGTAAAGATGCCCGACGTTGTGCTCGGCGGGATACTGCGCGCCGCGCGCTTTTAGCAGCACCAGCATTTTCTCCTTCAGCTCGTGGGCATCCACGCCTTTCTTAACGATGTAGTCCTGGTGGAAGACGTGGCACATAAAGTGGCCGTAATAGAGCTTATAGACCAGCTGGTCGTCGATGTCGGCCGGCAAATGCTCAAACCACTCGCTGTCGTTGCGGCGCAGGGCGATATCCAGCGCCAGAATATCCTCCACCTCGTCGGCGTGAACGGCCTGGTAGCGGATGGCGGCACCCGCCGCGGCGAAGCGGTGCAGGAACGCCTTGCTGCCTTCTTGCGCCGTGCAGACGAAGAAATCGCCCTCGGCCTCTTTAAAGTACTCCGTCAGCCACGCCTGGGCTTCCTCGATGCCGTCGCCCGCCATCTTCAGCAGCAGGTGGTGCTCATATTTATCGCGCCAGATTTTCATTCGCTCCGGCAGGTGCGCCGGGAAAACGTGACCGATTTTTTGCATAAAGCGGTCGGTGAAGTGCGGCTTAAACAGCGGCACCTTCTCCAGCATCGCGTCGGTGCGGCCCTTCATGGTGAAGAAGAACGGCATTTTGTCGGTGCCGAGCTTGTCGATCATCAGGAAGGTGTCCTTGCCGTAGCGCTCGGCGATATCGTAGATATCGCGATGCATATACTCGCCTGCCACCGGCAGGTTGTTGAATTCAGCAAGAATATGGCGGCGGATTTCGGTCAGCGCTTCAGGCCTGTTGCTGCCGATGTAAAATACCTGCTGGCGCTTTTCCGCCGGGAAGGTATCGAGGCGGGCGGCAAACACCGCCAGCTTGCCGGCGCAGCCCGAGGACTCAAACAGGCGGTCGGGGTCGGCGTTGTAGCGCGCCGGCGTGTCGGCGGTGACGTCGCGCACGCGGGTAACGTAATCATGATCGTGGGCGTGGCGGCCGTCGTGCAGGACGTCTTCATCTTTAATGCGATCGTCGTCGAGACGGCTGAGGATCTGCTCCGGGGAGGTGCCGAGATCGATGCCCAGGTGGTTAACCAGGCGCAGCCTGCCGCTTTCATCAATCTGCGCAAACAGCGACATCTCGGTATAGGCCGGGCCGCGCTGAACCAGCGAGCCGCCGGAGTTATTGCAGATGCCGCCGATAACCGATGCGCCGATGCAGGAGGAGCCAATCACCGAGTGCGGCTCGCGGCCAAACGGCTTCAGCGCCTTCTCCAGCGAATAGAGCGTGGTGCCCGGGAAGGCCAGCACCTGCTCGCCCTTACCCAGCAGATGCAGCTTGTCGAGGCGCAGGGTGCTGATAATCACGATCTCGCGATCGTAATCGTTGCCGCTGGGGGTGGAGCCTTCGGTGAGGCCGGTATTCGCCGCCTGCATGAGAATAATTTTATCGGCCTCCACGCAGGCGCTCAGCACCCGCCAGAGTTCCAGCAGCGTTCCGGGAAAGACCACGGCCAGCGCGTCGCCGTGGCCGGAGCGGAACCCTTTGCGATAGCGCTGGGTTTTGGCCGGATCGGTGAGCAGATGCGAGGAGCCAACCAGTCGCGCCAGCTCCGTCAGAAATGCGTTGTTTTGTGGTGTTGCTGCAGATGACATGATCCACTCCTTGTGGTGGGACAAAAAATTCTGCACTAAGAATAGCGCTTTGTATGACAATTTGGTGCAAGAATGTTGCGAAAAATCAGAGCAGAAGCCGAGCTTTCTACAGGCGTCTCGCCTATGTTTATGGCAAACTGCGGTTTTTATTATACTTGTCGCCTTACCAGCTGCGCGCCGCCGGCCTTGCCCTTTACGGGCCGGCGTCGGGACGACGAGCGCCGCGGTTCGCAATTGATAAAGTATAGGTTTCGCCAAAATCCTCGCTACTGGAAGAAAGAGAGATCACCATGAAATGGCTCTGTACTGTAGGCCTCGCCGTTAGCCTGGCGCTGCAACCCGCGCTGGCGGATGAACTGTTCGGCAACCATCCTTTGACTCCGCAGGCGCGGGATGCCTTCGTCAGCGAACTGCTGAAGAAGATGACGGTGGACGAAAAAATAGGCCAGCTGCGGCTGATTAGCGTCGGGCCGGATAACCCGAAAGAGGCGATCCGCGAGATGATCAAAGAGAGCCAGGTCGGGGCTATCTTTAACACCGTGACCCGCTCGGATATCCGCGTGATGCAGGACCAGGTAATGCAGCTCAGCCGGCTGAAAATTCCGCTGTTCTTCGCCTACGACGTGCTCCACGGTCAGCGCACCGTCTTCCCGATTAGCCTCGGCCTGGCCTCCTCCTTTAACCTCGACGCGGTGAACACCGTCGGGCGCATTTCGGCCTATGAAGCCGCCGACGATGGCCTCAACATGACCTGGGCGCCGATGGTGGATGTCTCCCGCGATCCTCGCTGGGGACGCGCCTCCGAGGGCTTTGGCGAAGATACCTATTTAACCACCATGATGGGCAAAGCGATGGTTGAGTCGATGCAGGGCAAGAGCCCGGCGGACCGCTACTCGGTGATGACCAGCGTCAAGCACTTCGCCGCCTACGGCGCGGTGGAGGGCGGTAAAGAGTACAACACCGTCGATATGAGCCCGCAGCGCCTGTTCAACGACTATATGCCGCCGTACAAAGCGGGGCTGGATGCCGGCAGCGGCGCGGTCATGGTGGCGCTTAACTCGCTCAACGGCACCCCGGCCACCTCCGACGCGTGGCTGCTCAAAGAGGTGCTGCGCGACGACTGGGGCTTTAAGGGCATTACCGTTTCCGACCACGGGGCGATCAAAGAGCTTATCAAGCACGGCGTTGCCTCCGATCCGGAAGACGCGGTGCGCGTGGCGCTGAAGTCCGGCATCAATATGAGCATGAGCGACGAGTACTACAGCAAATACCTGCCGGATCTGGTGAAGTCCGGCAAGGTGACGATGGCGGAGCTGGACGACGCGACGCGCCACGTGCTTAACGTCAAATACGACATGGGCCTGTTCAACGATCCGTACAGCCACCTGGGGCCGAAGGAATCAGACCCGCAGGACACCAACGCCGAAAGCCGCCTGCATCGTAAAGAGGCCCGGGAAGTGGCGCGTGAAAGCTTGGTACTGCTGAAAAACCGTCTCGAGACGCTGCCGCTGAAAAAATCGGGCACCGTGGCGGTTATCGGGCCGCTGGCCGACAGCAAGCGTGACATGATGGGCAGCTGGTCGGCGGCAGGGGTTGCCGATCAGTCGGTGACCGTGCTTACCGGGATTAAAACGGCGCTCGGCGATCGGGGCAAGGTGCTATACGCCCGCGGCGCCAACGTGACGAACGATCGAGGCATCGTTGATTTCCTCAACCTGTATGAAAAAGCGGTGCAGGTCGATCCGCGCACGCCGCAGGCGATGATCGACGAGGCGGTCGCCGCCGCGAAGCAGTCCGACGTGGTGGTCGCGGTTGTCGGCGAAGCGCAGGGGATGGCGCACGAGGCCTCCAGCCGCACCGATATCACGCTGCCCCAGAGCCAGCGCGATTTAATCAGCGCCCTCAAAGCCACCGGTAAACCGCTGGTGCTGGTGCTGATGAACGGTCGCCCGCTGGCGCTGGTCAAAGAGGATCAGCAGGCTGACGCGATGCTGGAAACCTGGTTTGCCGGCACCGAAGGCGGCAACGCCATTGCCGACGTGCTGTTCGGCGACGCCAATCCGTCCGGCAAGCTGCCGATGTCGTTCCCGCGCTCGGTCGGGCAGATCCCGGTCTACTACAGCCACCTCAATACCGGTCGTCCTTACAACGCCGACAAGCCGAACAAGTACACCTCGCGCTACTTCGACGAGGCCAACGGCCCGCTCTACCCGTTCGGCTACGGCCTGAGCTACACCACCTTCAGCGTCTCTGACGTCAAAATGTCGGCACCGACCATGCAGGCCGACGGCAGCGTGACCGCCAGCGTGCAGGTGACCAATACCGGCAAGCGCGAAGGGGCCACGGTTATCCAGCTGTACCTGCAGGACGTGACCGCCTCGATGAGCCGTCCGGTGAAAATGTTGCGCGGCTTCAAGCGCGTGACCCTCAAGCCGGGCGAGACGCAAACCGTCAGCTTCCCGATTGAGGTCGACGCGCTGAAGTTCTGGAACCAGAAAATGAAATACGCCGCCGAGCCGGGTAAATTCAACGTCTTTATCGGCGTTGATTCCGCTCGCGTGAAGCAGGGTGAGTTTGAATTGCTTTAGTTCGGGCCGGCGCGATGCGCCGACTTTGCTCCTCTATCAGGCCGGGTAACCGGCCTTTTCTTTTCCTTTCATCGCGCATTTGCGCTACGCTTTTCTCTTAAGCTTCTGTAAATGGAGCGCAAATTAAAGAGGGAAGCGGGATGAGGATTGCAAGCAAATGGTCGGGCGCGCTGGCGCTGGCAGCCCTGGTGAGCCTGCCGCTGCAGGCGGCGGAGCCGGTCAAAGTGGGTTCAAAAATTGATACCGAAGGGGCGCTGCTGGGCAACATTATTTTGCAGGTTCTTGAGAGCCACGGCGTAAAAACGGTGAATAAAATTCAGCTTGGCACCACGCCGGTGGTGCGCGGCGCCATTACCGCGGGCGAATTAGATATTTATCCTGAGTACACCGGCAACGGGGCCTTCTTCTTTAAGCAGGAGAACGACCCGGCGTGGAAAAACGCGCAGCAGGGTTATGAGAAGGTCAAAACCCTGGACGCCGAGAAGAATAAGCTCATCTGGCTAACGCCCGCACCGGCCAACAACACCTGGACCATCGCCGTGCGTCAGGATGTGGCGCAAAAAAATCATCTCACTTCGCTGGCCGACCTGAGCGGCTATCTGCAAAAGGGCGGCGAATTCAAGCTGGCGGCCTCCGCGGAGTTTATCGAACGTCCGGATGCGCTCCCGGCCTTTGAAAAGGCCTACGATTTCAAGCTTAATCAAAGCCAGCTGCTGTCGCTGGCCGGCGGCGACACGGCGGTGACCATCAAGGCGGCGGCGCAGCAGACCTCCGGCGTCAACGCGGCGATGGCCTACGGGACCGACGGGCCTGTGGCCGCGCTCGGGCTGCAAACGCTGAGCGACCCGAAAGGCGTGCAGCCGATCTACGCCCCGGCGCCGGTGGTGCGTGACGCGGTGCTGAAGGCCTATCCGCAGATGGCGCAGTGGCTGCAGCCGGTCTTCGCCAGCCTTGACGAAAAAACGCTGCAGCAGCTCAACGCCAGCATCGCGGTGGAAGGGCTGGACGCGAAGAAAGTTGCCGCAGACTATCTGCAGCAAAAAGGGCTGTTGAAGTAGGTTTTGGTGGCTATTCGTTGCTATAACCGCGTTTCGCTGCTGCTGGCACTTTTACTGCTGATGATGGTGGCGCTGCCGTTTGTTAACTATGCGCCGAACCGGCTGCTCTCCGGCGAGGCGCGCTGGCTATGGCAAAGCTGGCCGTGGCTGGCCGCCGCGCAGCTGGGCATGGCGGCGGCCGTCCTGCTGCTTTGCGCGCTCCCGGGCCGCTTACCGCTGCTGCTAACCTTCCTGATAGCCGATGCGCTGCTGCCGCTGCTGTGGTACGGCGGCGGGCAGGCGGCGCTGCAGCTGGCGCAAAGCGGGTCGTCGCTGGCGCGCACGTCGCCGGGCAGCGGCCTG
>NZ_JAQGFU010000225.1:0-6321 GCF_030078455.1 Klebsiella sp. Ech2A
CCGCCGTGGGCTGGCAGGCGTGGATGGCGACAACGCGCATGGCGGTGCGCGAAGCGACGCGGCTGGGCGGGACGCAGGTACCGCTGCACGTGATCGGCTACTCCAACGGCGGCGCGCTGGCGCTGAAGTATGCGCTCGACGCGCTGGATGATAACGCTCTGCCCGAGCCGCAGCAGATAGTCCTGCTGTCGCCGATGATCGGCGTGACCGCGTTTGCCCGCTTTGCCGGGCTGACGGGGCTGCCGGCGGTGTTCCCGGCCTTTGCCCGGGCGGCATGGCTGAACGTGGTGCCGGAGTTTAATCCTTACAAATACAACTCGTTTCCGGTGAAGGCGGCCCGCCAGTCGTGGCTGTTAACCCAGGCGCTGCAGGAGCAGATAGTCCAGGCTTCCCGCAGCCAGCGGCTTGCCGCGCTGCCGCCGGTGCTGACCTTCCAGTCGGTCATGGACTCCACGGTGAGCACCCGGGCGGTGGTTGATTCGCTGTATCGCTACCTGCCGCAAAACGGCAGCGAGCTGGTGATTTTTGATATTAACCAGGCCGCCAACCTGCGGGCGCTGTTTCGTCCCGCGCTCTACTCTGCGGTCAGCGCGCTTCTGCCGCCGGCGCCGCGGCAATATAGCACCACCGTGATTACCAACGCCTCGCCCACCACCTACGAGACGGTGGCACGCACCACGCCGGCAGGAGAAAAAGAGGAGCGGGTGACGCCGCTGAACCTCGCGTGGCCGCAGGATATGTATTCGCTTTCGCACGTGGCGGTGCCGTTCCCGCTGAACGATTCCCTGTACGGCCGCGAGCCGACGGAGAAGAATCGTTACGGCATCAGCATCGGTACGATTTCGCTCCGGGGAGAGACCTCCAGCCTCAGCGTCGGGCTGGATACGCTGATGCGCGTGACCTCCAACCCGTTCTTCCCGTTTATGATGGCGCGCATTGACCAGCGCATCGGCTGCGGCTTCCAGCCGGATATGCGGGCCTGCCTGCGGCCTGAAGCGCGGGTTGAGGCCTCAAAATAGCGAGACGTGCATCAGGGTGCGAACCGCGATGCCAACCATGGCGCCAGGCGCGACAAAGCGGAACAGGCGGACAAACCGCGAGCTGACGCCAAGAAAAATGCCGATTCCCGGCAGATCGAAGGTTTGAATCAGCAGCCCGGCGGAGGCGTTAATCTGACTGACGGTGACTTTGCCCTGCTGAAGCAATTCAGAGATCACGCCAAAGTAGGCCGTGCCGCCGGCCACGCATTTGACCAGCGCCGGCAGGACGAAGTTTTCCGGGATATGCAGCCACAGCAGCAGCGGCATCAGCAGGCGCTGCAGCATATCAATCAGGCCGGCAGCCTGCACCAGCCCGACGATGGTGAGCGACAGGATCAGCATCGGCACCGCGCCGAGGGCCAGGCGAATCGCGTCGGAGCCGGCGCTGTTGATAACGGAAATGATCCCCTGGCTATTTTGCTCCGCGTTGGGTAGCGCCTCCGCGCGGGCGTTTTCGACGGTCGACAGCCGGCGGCCGGTGAAGTACCAGGTTGCCGCCGCCGCGCACAGCCCGCCAACAATCGAAATGATTATCGAGGCCATCCAGTGCAGGCCGAAGGGCGCGAGAGGGTAGAAGACGTTGCCCTGGCCCATGGCAAAGACCATGGCCAGGGTCGCGGCCATCTGTCGGTCAGAGACGCCGCGTTTATCCATAATCGACAGGGTCGCCAGCGGGGCGGCAAAGCTAACGAAGTTCATCTGGATCAGGGCAAAAGCGCTCATCCCGGTTAAACCAAACGGCTTGAGCAGCGGCGCCACCCAGCGGACGATTACGTCGAGCACCCCGCGTACTTCCAGGTATTTCATGATGATCAGCATCACGACCATAATGGGTAGCAGGGTATACAGCGCGACGTTAACCGAGGATTTCCCCGCCGACATAATAATGCTTATGACATCCATTTATTTTCCGAGCACCGCCTGCAAAATCACTAATTAGCGTCATGATAATCCCCGCTGCCGCGAAATGATACGCTTTGCCGCGATTGGCAACCGCCCTGCCGGTTGTTATATATACTGATCATAAGGGGCGCGTATCACCGGTAAAATGTCGCCACGACATTTGCAAAGCGCGGTTATTATTCTCAGAATGAATACCCAGTGGACATTATCTATAAGGAAAAGCCTATGCCACGTTGTCGGCTGATAGTATTGGCAGCCCTGATTATTTTTTCCTCTGCGGCGCGGGCTGAAAAGGGCGTTTACGGCGAGCAGCGCATCAGCGGCTGGTGGGACTGGTTAAAAAATGATGTTTCGCAAACCTGGAATGAGCCGCAAAACTATGACCTGTATCTGCCGTTTCTTAGCTGGCACAACCGCTTAACCTACGATAAAGAGAAAACGGATAACTACAACGAGATGCCCTGGGGCGGCGGATTCGGCTTCTCTCGCTACCACGATGACGGCGACTGGAGCTCGCTGTACGCCATGATGTTTAAGGATTCGCATAACGAGTGGCAGCCCATCATCGGCTACGGCTGGGAGAAGGGCTGGTATCTTGATAGCGCCCGCGATTTCCGCCTCGGGCTCGGGGTGACCGCCGGAATTACCGCGCGCGATGATTTCGCTAATTACGTGCCGCTACCGATTATCCTGCCGCTGTTTTCCGCAAGCTATCAGCGGCTTAGCGTGCAGTTTACCTATATTCCCGGCACCTATAATAACGGTAACGTCCTCTTTGCCTGGCTGCGCTATGGTTTTTAAACCCGGGCCAGGCCGGGTCGCAAGGCTTAAAGGGTGAGCACCTTTTTAGCGACCGGGTTGGATAGCACCAGCATTGAAATCAATACCGAGGCGACAAACGTCAGGGCAATCAGCATTAATTTTGTGCTCAGCGAACCGATCGGGATAAGGGAGCTCAGGAGATGAAAAACGGAGTAGTGGAGGATATAGACTCCGGTCATCGTTTTGCTGATTGCCGCCAGAATACTCTCTTTAAACTCGCTGTTTTTACGAAAACGAACGCCGTTGGCCGCAATAACTAGCGCCACCACCAGAATATAAATTTGCGAACCGGTGAGCAGGAACGCATTTCTGTCGGCCTTAAACAGGGCGAAAAAGAAATGGCGCTCGTAAAACCAGGTGAAAAGATAAATAAACGGTATGGCACACATCGCGGCTTTTACCACTTTATCGCGAGTCAGCCAGCGCACGACCATTGGATCGTTAAACAGCTGGCCGGTTAAATAGAACAACAGCCAGGTCCACAGGCGATACTGCGGCGCCAGGCCTAGCACATGAACGTCGGGATAGAGTGCCGCCAGCAGATCGTAGCCGTAGGAGAACAGCAGCAGGGCAAACACCGCGCTAAAAAAGATCCTTCTGTGCAGGCTTAGCCACTCGACCAGCGGGTGGAAGGTATAGATCACAATAAAGGTGAAGACGAACCACGGCTGAATCAGATAGCCGCGCTGGTAGGGCTCAAAGAGGTAGTAAATCGTCATCCAGAAAAGGAAGACGATCACCACGCTTTTAATTTTACCCATCTGCCAGCGCGCGCTGTGCCGGGACTGGGCATCGAGATAGCCCGCCACCACAAAAAACAGCGGGGTGGCGATGGTCGAGACAAACGTCAGAAAGCCGAGGATCCAGTGATAATCGTAATCATACAGATCCCAGGTGTTATAGATGGTAAAGAACGTTACCGCCGTCATGCATCCCAGCGTTTTAATAATATTTAACCCGGTGGTGTTCATTGTGCTTGCTGCATATCCTTAGGGTGGAAACAGGCGTAAATAACCGGCAGAACCAGTAGCGTCAGGATGGTCGCAAAACCCAGTCCAAACATGATAACAACCGCCATGCTCTGGAAGAAGACGTCCAGCAGCAGCGGCGCCAGCCCGAGTACGGTGGTGAAGGCCGTGAGCAGTATAGGGCGTAAGCGCGAGGTTGCGGCATAGATAATTGCCTGGTGCTGCGGTTTTTCCTGTTTCTGCTGTTCAATCTCTTCCACCAGCACGATGCCGTTGCGGATAAGCATTCCGCTCAGGCTGAGTAAACCGATCAGCGCCATAAAGCCGAAAGGTATGCCGGTAATTAAAAAGCCCGGGGTCACGCCGATAAGCGCCAGCGGCACGGTCAGCCAGATGGCAACCGCATTTTTCAGCGAGCTGAACATCAGCACGGTGATGACAAACATCACCAGATAGCCGAGCGGCAGGGTAGTGAAGAGCCCCTGCTGCGCTTCGCTGGAGTTCTCGGCATCGCCTCCCCACTCAATGCTGTAGCCGTGCGGCAGGCTGAGCGCGTTAATCTGCGGCTGCACCCGCGCCAGAATATCCCCCGAGGTTTGGTTGCTCAGAGGGTCGGGGTCGGTCATCACCGTCAGTACGCGGCTGCGGTCGCGGCGCAGAATCAACGGATCTTCCCATTCAAGGGTAAAGTCGCTGACCACGTTGCTCAGCGGAATGTACTGCTGCCGGCTCTGGCTCCACACCAGCACGTTGTTGAGATGGTTAGCATCCTGACGTTCGGCGGCCGGCGGACGGACCACCACCGGCAGCAGATCGGCGCCTTCGCGGTACAGCCCGACGCGGCTGCCGGTAAAGTTCATCTGCAGCGCGCTGTCGATATCCTGTTTATCCACCCCCAGCTCGCGCCCGAGGGTGGTCGAGTACTGCGGTCGGATCGTTTTACTGCGGTTCTGCCAGTCGTTACGCACGCTGCCGGCGGCCGGATCCGCGGAGAGGATGGTGCTCACCTGGCTGGCTATCAGCCGTAATCTGTCGGGATCGGGGCCTTTGATCCGCACCTCGATCGCGCTGTCGCCGGACGGGCCGAACATCACCCGCTTGCTGCTGGCGTTGACCTGCGGATAGTTGCGCGCAATATAGGCGTCAACGTGGCGCGTGAGGGCGTCGATGCTGCGCCGATCGTCCATGCGAACCATAATCTGCGCATAGTTGCTGTACTGCCGCTGGCCGCTGTAGGTGAGGATAAAGCGCATGCTGCCCTGGCCGACGGTAGCGATGGTGGTGACGACCCCGGGCTGGCCGTTAATCGTCGTTTCGATATCGCTGGCCATTTTTTCGGTTGCCGCAATATCGGTACCGTAGGGCAGCCACAGGTCAACGAAGAAGATCGGCGTGTTTGATGAAGGGAAAAAGTTCTGCCGCACCGAACCGAATCCCCAGATAGCGCCGCCCAGCAGCGCCGCCATCAGCACGAGGGTGATGGTTTTGCGCATCAGCAGGGCGTTAAGGATCTGCTGATAGCTGCGGTAAAAGCGCCCGCGGTAGGGATCGGCCTCGGCGGCCGGCGCCGGGGACGCCGCGCCTTTAAACAGCCACCATTTGATCAGCACCGGGGTGATGGTCAGCGCCGAGAACCAGCTGAGCATCAGGGAAATTAACAGCACCTGGAACAGCGATTTACAGTACTCCCCCGTCGAGTCCTGCGACAGGCCGATAGGCGCGAAGGCGAGGATCGCAATCACGGTCGCCCCCAGCAGGGGCAGGGCGGAGCGGCGGATAACGTAGCTGACGGCGGTCAGCAGCGTCGATCCCTGCTGGCGGGCAATCAGCACCCCTTCGACGATGACGATGGCGTTATCGACCAGCATGCTGAGGGCGATAATCAGCGCGCCCAGCGAAATCCGCTGCAGCTCAATGCCCCACAGGTACATAATCAGCAGCGTACCCAGCACGTTAAGCGCCAGCGAGAATGCGATAATAATGCCGCTGCGCACGCCCATGAAGATCAGCAGGACGCCGACGACAATCGCCAGCGCCATCAGGAAGTTGGTGATAAAGCCGCTAACCGAGTGGCCAACTTCGGCCGCCTGATCGTAGAACAGATCGATTTTTATCCCGGCGGGCTTTTCCGCCGACATTTGCTCAAGCCGCGCCTCCAGCGCGTGGCCAACGTCGATGACGTTGACGCCGGGGATGAACGAAACCCCCATCGTCACCGCCTGGCGACCGTTGGCGTGGTAGATGCTGGAGGGCGATTCGCTCAGCCCGCGCGAGAGGGTGGCAATATCCCGCAGCCGGGTCGTCGCCCCGGTGCCGTGGGGGTTGATGGGCAGATCGCCCAGCTCGTCGAGATTCTCAAATTCCCCGGTCGGATGCAGGCGAATGGACTCGCTGCCGGATTTGATCTCCCCGGCGCTGGAAACGACGTTCAGGCGGCTGAGAATGGCGGAAAGCTGGTTCAGCGTAATGCCGCGGGCCGCCATTTTGGGCAGCGAGATATCAATATTAATTTGCTGCGGGATCGCGCCGCCGATGGCGACCTTGCCGACGCCGGGTACCAGCACCAGCTCCCGGCGCAGCTGTTCGGC